>JBGSTP010000022.1:0-3279 GCA_041736515.1 Pirellulaceae bacterium | reverse complement strand
GCAATAGCAAGCTTCCAAAGACCCACGCCAGCAGCCGATCGTTCTCTGCCAAGCTACGATGCAATACCGTGGTTGCCAACAGTGAAAACAGAGCTGTATCAATTCCGCTAAGCCCGCGATAAACGTCCACGCCAGGATTTGTGGCCGTTATGCAAAGCGGTATCGCTATGGCGCTCGTTAGAAGCGTAGCGCAGAACATTCTTCGATCCGTGGACTCCACTAGTACCCCCAGCACAGCAAACATAGCCACATCCCAAAACAGATGTTCGCCAGACCAGTGCAGCAGGTGGCAGCCCAAGATCTGGTGGACCCCGAAACTCTGGTGCAAGTGAATCTCGAAGACCGAGCTCAGGAGACTGGTACTCCCAGCCAACAGCGCCAGACCCGTCAAGCTGACGGTTACGAGACATGCCCGAATTCGATGCAGCAGTTGATCCATGATTCAGCTCCAGTCGCTATTACTGTCGGCAGCGGCTCACCCCAAATGGCTCGCGACACTTCGGCCATCGTGGCTTGCACAAACCCGAGTGCCGAAGTGCGCGGATTTTTTTCTGTGAAGTATGCCTGTCTCCTACGTATATCTATGGCTTGGATCGTTTGCGTCGAGCTGCCCAAGCCGAAGCACCAGCTACTCCGGCAGCGAGCAATCCAGTAATCGGATCGATCGCACCGCCACCTGAAACGCTGCCGCCTGAACTGTTATCGCTCGGAAAAAAGTCCAGGTTTCGCGAGCGAGCATCGGTCACCGTTGAAGGTACCGGTGTGGAGCTCTTCGGCATAGTATTCACTCGATCCACTGCTTGAGCGTTGACTGGCGCAGGTCCCGGTGTCTCGGTCGTTGGACCTAATCGAGCTATAGAATCTTCGCGCAGCTTCGACAGCTCTTCTCTCAACGCGGCTTGCGCCTCACGATCTCGACCGGCGCGACTTAGGTTGCGTCGTTTGATCGACCAACGCTCATATTCCGCATCGTTCTCGAGCACAATAAAGGACGCGTATTCGCTCACGATGGAGTAGCTTTCGCAGAGCTGTACAATCTGCTCGACGAGTCTACTGTTATCGGTCCCACGTTGCAGTTGATTTTGGCGCAGTTGGTTCATCAGCTCCTCAACGCGTTGGAAGGCCCACATCCGCTCGATCTCGGGATTCTCGAGGGCAATCTCTGGGAAACTCAGCTCCAACTTTTGCTCAAAAGGCTGGCCAAGGATTTCAGCTGTCACTGTGACTTGGGAAACACCCGCTTTCTTGTAGCGTCCGATCATTCCGATTGGGGCTCCATAGTAAAGATCCGGCAACTGTTCATTGGCGATGTCAAACGCTTCGACGCCATCCAACTGAATTCTGACATTGGTCGCCACCGGACGCATCAGTTTTCGTCGAAAGGCTTGTGCCTGCCGACTGAAGTCATCCTGATGCGAAATGAACGCCGCTAGTCCACCAGCATTCTCGGCCAATTGTTTCAACAAAGGGCGATTGATGTCATTTCCGATACCGATACAGAAAACTCTAGTTCCCGACGGAGCTGCGTTGATTGCTGCCAGTAATTCACTTTGCTCTGTAACGTCGGACATACCATCCGACAATACCACGACGTTTAGTGGACGATCCTTGTCCTTGAATTTGTAAGCCGTCGAGATCGCTGGCCGCAACGCGGTACCGCCGCGCGCACGCTGATCCAACAAAAACTTTTGCGATTGTTTTTTTGCCTCGCCGTCGACTGCCTGCAACGCACCGAATTGCAAATTGGGAGACGTATTGAAAGTCATTACCTCGAAGCGATCTTCCCCGCTCAGGGCCTCGATGAATCCAAGCACCGCCGTGCGAGAAAGATTGAGCTTGCCATCGTCGGCCATACTTCCTGAAATGTCGACGACAAACACATAATCCATTCCCGCCATGGTTTCCTCCAATTCCTTGCCGGCCGTCATGGACAACATAAAGTAACCTTCTTGGCCAGCCTGCTTCGCTGTCACCAAATCAATTCCGGTTTTAGGACGCTGTAGTTCGAAATTGATGACCACGTCCTTGCTCAGATCGCCCTCGGTGACTTCCAAACTGGCGCGGGTATAGTTAGGGGTCGGTTGCGAAACCACGAAATCGTCGCGGTGCGATGGGCTAACTAGCTCGATGATTGGAATTTCACTCTTGAGGTCGATGGTGAATCCAAACTTGCCACTGGTCTTGGTATCCAGGCTACCCGCCGTGGTCGTTGCGAGCGGATAAACGTAGGTAGCTTGGTTGTGATCGACATCGAGTCTCTGGTAATAGGTGATACTGATCCGTTGTTCCGCACCGGCTGCAATCGGAAACACTCGCAGCTCAAACGACTTGTAGTCCACTTGTTCCAATAACCCTGGATCGCGACGCTTTGCCTTGTAGCTGTCATAGATTTCGCGAGCGCGTTGCTTCTCCACAACTTCGCCGATCATCTCTTTCCCATTGATAACCATGGTAAAGTTGCTGACGCTTGCTCCATTGGGGACCGGAAATGTATAGAGCGCCTCGACGATGCGATTCTCTGTATTCAGAAAGACTTGATCGATCTGCGTCACTGCGATGCCATTGTTAACCGTTACATGCACGTCCTGCTCGACGATGCTGAGTTTTCCGCCCAATCCTCCGTCCGCGACCAGCAATCCAGCCGCTCGAGCCGCAGACTGCGCCACGGCGGCAAAGAAGATGCATGCCAGTGCAGAGGTGCACCACCCTACTGATTTCTTCATGGGAAACCCCTCGTTCTTGAGTTCTTTTCGAGATAAACCAATCAACTCAGACTAGGTCAGCGCTAACCAGCCATTTTTCCAGATGATGTTCCACCGGGTTTCATGCGCAAAAAAATCTGGACGGTATCGGCTTTCTTGGCGGCTTTTTTAAGCCTGAAAGGCTGGCATATCCTCTGACGTTGGCTGCCAAGCGGTGGAATCGTAGCCATCCGCTGCCAAGCGGTGGAGAACTTCCGAAAGGCATCAACCGTCTGGCGACGGTAGCTACGGAAGACGGTGGAATCGTAGCCATCCGCTGCCAAGCGGTGGAGAACTACCGAAAGGCATCAACCGTCTGGCGACGGTAGCTACGGAAGACGGTGGAATCGTAGCCACCCGCTGCCAAGCGGTGGAGAACTACCGAAAGGCATCAACCGTCTGGCGAAGGTAGCTACGGAAGACGGTGGAATCGTAGCCACCCGCTGCCAAGCGGTGGAGAACTACCGAAAGGCACCAACCGTCTGGCGACGGTAGCTACGGAGGGCATCAACCGTCTGGCGACGGTGGCTACGAAAAG
>JBGSTP010000309.1:0-6214 GCA_041736515.1 Pirellulaceae bacterium | reverse complement strand
AGCCAAGCAGGAAAACCGCTGACCGCTTGGCGGCGCACATTACTTTGATTGGTTCTCATAAGCAGCCAAGCCGTGACCACTCGCGGCAGCCAAGACCTCAAATGCGCCACTTCCGTCTGGCAAAACCCGCGACATCTCTCCTGCTACTGCAATACCATACCGCGCATAGAGGTCGTGGCGTATATCAGCGATTTGCTCGCTGCTGCCATGAAGGGAAACATACTGAAGAACTTCGCCTGTCGCTTTTGTTTCATGCCACATTGCTACGATGGGTAGTGTCTGTACCGTTGCATAAGTGCCCGGATGCGACTGCTCGCGCACGTCTTTCGCATAAGCGGCTTCCGCCAGACCTAGAGTCGGCACGTCAGAGTAGAGGTATAGGGAATTTGTATAAGGATTGTATTCGTCGCTGCCGAAGAGGCGGCCCGGCAAGAGTGTGTACTGCAACCACTTTGCCGATCCAACTGTATAGCGCCAGCCAGCTCCGACATCTTTATTAGCGACCAATCTTCGCCACTCGTCGACAGGAGCGTATTGGTTGACGCGCACCACAGTGTCGTGTAGCCCGCGATGTTGTAGATAGCCTGCAACCTCATCCACGGTTGTTCTTGAGACAGCATGATTCTCTGCACGTCGGTCCCACAGCAATAGTTTGGCCGGAATTCCGACGACCCAACCCATGGCATCAATTAGCGGACGTGGCTGGCCGCGTTCCACGCGTACGCCGTAGCATTGATGTGAATCGCAGGACAACGACGAATCGCAGCTGCACGACTCTTGGGCAACTGCCAATGAGAGCATGGCAGCCGAAGCGACCACAAAGAAACAAAGCGCTTTGTTTGGGGAACTAATCATCAATGGCTCCACTTTGTCAGGCTTCGAGGACAATGCGGCAATTGCCGCTGCGAGTCCCTATCGACAATCACCGGCTGCTCTAACAAGCGAAACGGTCGATTTTTATTGATAAACAATAATTCGATATTGCTAAGCGGTGTTCTGTCCGGTACAATTCCAGGCAATGGAGTGCAAGCATGACGGTCGATGAAACAACAAGTCCGGCGGGCAAAAGCGTGAAGCGCTGGAGCGGCGTGCTGATGACTCTCGCTTTGGGAGCGATCGCAGTTTCGAGCTATGCAATCGGAGGTGCCATGCTCGGCGACGATTTCAAGCTTGGGCTGGAAACTTCGACTGGAGTGCGTGTCCTAACGCGAGCGGATTTATCTTGGGGGCAATTGGCGACGGTTGTGCTGATCGTCGGCGCGTCGGACCTTTGCTTGGTGTATGGCATGTGGCAAATTGTTTTGCTCGCGCGCAGATTCGCCCACCGCGAAATCTTGACGTGTGGGGTAGTGCACTGTTTGCAAAGATTTGGCTGGGGACTTTTTGCAATGGGATTATCGGAGGCGGCGATGTTCCCAACGTTGAATGCGTATCTGGTTGGGCAAGGGCTGATTGATCCAATCAAGGATTTAGCGGCGGCGACCATCGGCAGCGGGACGCTGACGTCGATGATGGCTGCTGTCTTAGTGATGGTGCTTGCCAAGATTTTTCAAGCGGGGATTCGGCTACGCGAGGATGCGGAACTGACAATTTAGTGGCTGGAGCAATAGTATTGCGATCATTGTGAATCTGGATGTCATGCTTGCGAAGCGGAAGATGAAACTGAATGATCTTTCTGCGGCGGTAGGCGTCAACGTTCCAAACTTATCAATATTGAAAACAGGAAAGGCTAAAGCGATTCGCTTTAGCACGTTAGAAGCAATATGTCGCGTGCTCGCCTGCCAACCAGGTGACTTGCTGGAGTTTCGTGACGAGTCACGGTTCGAAATCCAATGCGCTAACGAGATCTTGGATCAGGGTCCAGAACCATCGGGTCCATCTTCGTCTTAATGACCGGTGACGGTGCATCCCCGCATTCTGCGACATCTTCATCGGTATTTCATCAAGTGCTAACCAACAGCGACCGCTGAAGGTTAGACGATTCTTCAGAATGGATGTGCGTTGGCCGAGTTGCGTTGTTGGCCAGCAAGTCCTGCGAATTGAATTTCACCCACTAGGTCTCGGAGTAGGAACAACACAATGGCAGTGAATGCTAGCGTTGCTTTCAGCCAAGCTGTTGATTTGGGGATATTGGAGACAGGAGCCTTTATCGAACAGGAGTTTGAAGTTTCCAACGTTTCCGAGCGTTCGCTGCGTAGTGTCTTGATAGACATACAGCCGCGATCCGATGCATCCGCGCGGCAGATGGATCTGAGTACTGCGTCGTCTCAGTTTCCGTTCTGGGTGAGTTTCCGCCCGAAGTTACTACTCGAGGATTCTGAAGGCGGCGAAGGACTCGCTCCTCCAGGTGAACAGGCTTGGATTGTTCGCGTTCGCTGGAGTCCGCTGCTGGCTGGCGAACATAAGGCTGACGTTTAATTGCGCTGGGTTGATGGCGAAGTTGGATTGAACGAACCCTTCGAACACCAAGCCTTCAACTTTAGCCTCCGAGGTACCGCCTCCGGCGATGACTTGCTCGGCGGAAGCGGCGGCGGTAAGGATTCGTTCGAATAAAAATTGTGTGATGGTGGGGAGCAATCAAATGGGCCTAGGCCTGACCCATTTGATTGCCCTTTGATTGCCTGATTGAACACATGCACGGCCACCACGCCTACAGCTATCGGAAACGCCGAAATGCAATACAACAAGCCTACTAGTGTTTACATTTCGTCTGAAAAGCTAAATGCAAGATTGAATCTGACAGTTCAATCGTTTCAAGAAGGCATTAGTTTGCTCGATGTTATGGTTGCAGCGAATGCAAATGCAATTGAAACTGATTTATTTGTTCGTCTGCGTGGAGGCGGGCAAGTTCACGATCCAGATTTTCCGGTAACTGTTTTGGAAAAAGTTGACGACAGATTCTTTTTGCAGTTTCTTGTTCCAAATCCTGACAGTTCTGGCGTGGGAGAAGGTTGGTACTGCACGATACTTGATGATTGCGCAAAACCAAAAGCTCCAATTGTCATCGGCGCAAAAGATATTATCGGTGCTGATTATTTTGAGCAGCGGGGATGCGATGGGGTATTCGCGCACAAATGTCTTGCAGTGCCATCAAGTACAGTCAGATTGGCGATCAGTGTCCTAAGGGACAAGGATTTTCCTAAAGACGCAGTAAATTCATTCCGCTGGCTGTATCTGGGTATAGTGTAGTGGACGGGCCATACTTGGACACCTTGTTCTTGAGCTTTGGGCGTATCGGGTCGGACATTGCTGGACTCCGCAAAGCTCAACGCCACTGACTTGCCTTATCGCTATCTCACGCTGGTAGCTGGGCATGGCAACTTGCGAACGGTTCACCAGCAACAACATTCGTATATCGAAACAAATTCGCGACCGCGCGTTTCTTACTTGAATTTGCTGGTGATCAACGATCCTGTGCCAGAAACACCATGCGACGTGCCCCGGCGTCAGTCCGTATTAAGTAGCAACGAAGAAAGTGTAAAGAGTTGATGAATCTCAGATCGAATTGTGGAAAGCTTGTCGATTTGCGGTTGAAAGGCAATCAGAATCCCCACAAGCTTAGCGAAGTTTGAGGAAGTCCCTTTTACCTCTGACTCTGTTCATTGGATTCTGATGTGGAACAATAGCACAACGCCGAAATGGCACGACGTGCGTTCAACCATCGCGAGGTGGATTTTGGTAGCGTTGTTGCTCCCAGTATTCGCTGCACATCGCATTGCCTTCTGGTTAGATGAGTTCTTGTTTCCAAGGCTAGGCAAAACAGCTTTAGAAGCGCCTGTATTCATTGTTGGGCTGCCCCGCAGTGGCACCACCCATTTTCACCGACTGTTGTGCTCTCAGCGTCACGCATTTACGGCGTTGCCACTTTGGGAGCTTCTCTTTGCTCCTGCGCTTTGTGAAAAACACTTCGTATGGCTGTGCTACCGCATTGATTCAGCGGTTGGTGCTCCGATACAGCGTTTGCTCGACTTGATCGGATCTATCTGCACTAAGTCCATGTCAAGCATCCATTCGACAAGTCTGTGCGATCCTGAGGAAGACTATCTGGCGTTGCTTCCATTCGATGGTTGCTTTTTGCGCGTGTTGCTCTTTCCGCTATCGGCGAAGAGTTGGGCATTAGCATTTCCGAATGCTCTCACTGCGAGTCGACGGCGCGAACTACTGTCAATTTATCGCGGCGTTCTTGTTAGACATCAAGCGTTTCGCGGAAGTCACTTGCGAATCGTTTCCAAAAACCCAAGCTTTACGCTTTGGACCGATTTCCTCGCGGAAGTTTTTCCGAAAGCTCGATTCGTAGGCTTACGACGCGAACCGATTGCCGTCGTCGGCTCACAGTTGAGTTCTATCGCTCAAACTCTAAGCACGTTTGGGCATCGTTGCGACGATGCACGCATCGCATGGAAATTTGTGGCGATGTTGAGCTTGTTTTGGAATGAACTAGAACTTTGGAAGCGCGATTCGCGGTTCGATGTCGTCGAATTTAACGAACTCATGCAAGAGACGCTCTCCGTCGTTGTCCAAACACTCGAGCAGCTCAATGTTGTCCCGAGCGCTCCGGATATGGAGCGACTCGAAACGTTGTGCTTAGCAGGTCGCAATTACCGAAGTTCACATCGATATGAACTTCACGCATTCGGTCTCGACGAAGCCGAAGTTCTGGAGTCGTTTGTCGCTTCGGGCGCAGTGCCAAAGGGGCACGAATTCGTTAATGGTCAACGCATAAGTGACTCCCTAGAGCCACTAGAGCTTCAACAACAACTCCTTTAACTTGATTGAAAAAGTCATGAGTACAAGCTTTGAAGTCGCGGATTCAGCTGAGTTGTCTCAAATCTATTCCAATCGGACAAGCCGGCTTCGAATCGCCATTGTCAACGACGCAATTCCTGGAAGGAATGGAGTTGGCACTTACTACGCAGACCTCGTCCAGCATTTGAAGTCGCAAGTTGAAGACATGCAGATCGTTGGCCCTGGAGCTGATCGAGACCCTTCCCTTGAACGATTCTCTATCGCAATGCCAGGCGATGCGACTCAGCGCATGTCTTGGCCAATTAAACGGAAGCTCTGCGGATTGCTCGACCGAATGCACCCCAATGTGATCGTCATTCCGTCGCTCGGAGCGTTTTCCTATTACGCTCTGAAGTACGCTCGACAAAACGATGTCCCTGTAGCCGTCGTGAATCACACAAACTTTGAAGAATTAGTTTCGCTGTACGTTCCTGTTCCATTTAGAAATGCGGCAAGTTGGTCGTTGGCACGCATTGGCCGCTGGCTAATGCGTCAAGCCACTTCGGTCGCGGCAATGGATGCGGAGGCACTCGAGTCAGCTCGACAGGCTGGAATTGAGCACGTCCGCGTCATGGGAACACCGTTGCCTCATGAATTCCTATGTACGCCAACGAAGCCGCTACCCGATTCCATTCGCAGGGTTGTCTTCGTGGGACGGCTCGCAAAGGAAAAGTGCGTGTCAAAGTTCCTGGACGCAGCACGAGATTTGCCAGACATACAATTCACAGTCATTGGCGATGGACCGCTACAAGCGATCATTCAAGACGCGTCGCAGCGGTTGCTAAATGTCCGTTTCATCGGCTGGGTTAGCCGAGAGCGAGTGATGCTCGAAATTGACAATGCAGAGATCTTGGTTTTGCCGTCTGTCATCGAGACTTTTGGAACCGTAGCTCTCGAGGCACTAGCGCGTCGTCGCTATGTCCTGACTACCGAGAACTGTGGCATTTCAAAGTGGCCGTCGATTTCTACGGGTCTATTCACAATAGGGTCTGAAGAATCCGTCGCACAATCGATCTCTAGAATTTCGCAGATGCATGTCTTCGATCGCAATAAACATGCCGAGCGCAGCTGGAATGAAGTCAGGAAATTCAATCAACACACAATTCGCGTCTGGACCTCTTTCCTTGCGGATGTCGCGTCAAGCAATCCGAAATTCGGGAAAGTCAAAAAGGAAGCGGAAGCTGTGCTATGAACAGTGCCATTGTTTCGGTCCACGATGTGATGCCATCCACGATGAAGGAGATTGCCGAGCTGCTCCAATTATGCTCCGGTTACGGTATTAAACGAATTACACTGTTGGTCGTTCCAGGTTTGGACTGGACCGTCCCAATGCTGGACCAACTTCGATACTGGCAGGATTTGGGCTACGAAATCGCGGCACACGGTTGGTCCCATAAATGCGGCCAGAAAAGCGACTGGTATCACCGTA
>JBGSTP010000223.1:0-9966 GCA_041736515.1 Pirellulaceae bacterium | reverse complement strand
CCTCCAAGATTTGGAGCTTGTCAGCTTTACCGCGCGCATAAATTGTCGATCCAAAGGTGTTGGTGGCAATGCTGATATCGGTGTCGGTATTGACGTCTTCAGCCAAACCGATCAGAGGCCGGACCACCATCAGGACTTCTTCCGCCGTAATGGCTTTGAGCTCAAAGGTCTTGACGGTCGACGAACCGGAGCCCTCGGCTTGTGCAATCATGCTGGCAATCGAGCGGACATTGCCCGCCATATCAATCACCAATAACTGGCGAGACGAAGGCAAACTGCGCACTGACCCTTGAATGCTCAACAGTTGCTCGGCCTCAACTTTGAGAGTGTCCGGATCGAGACGCTCGAGCGTGAACATATGCTTGACAGGTTCGTACTCACCGCGTCGCGCCAATTCTTTCTCATCGACATAGTCGGCCAATTCGCCAATCAATTCACCACGCTTATCTTGGTCCTTTTCAAAGTCGATGACACGCAACATCCGACCTTGGCGAAGCAAAGTAAATCCCGTATTGAGCAGCGTCGCGTTTAAGATGTCCATGGCTTCGGTCACGGTGTATTTTCGTGAGCGGTCGCGGAACGAAAAACTTCCTGGGACAGAAATGTCAGTCTGCAGCGAAAGGTCTGCTTGCTGAGACAACCATTTGACGACATCGTTCCATGGCGTGGCTTGAAAGTTCATCTCGAGCATGATGTCATCTACCGGCAGCGCCGAATTATCCACAGCAGCTTCTGGCTTCGGTGCTTCTGTGGCGGCCACTGTAGTCGGCTCAGGTGCGATCTTGCGTTCTGGCGGCATCGGTGGCCCCGCCGTCGAAGACTCAATTTGACCGGCCAATTGTTGCCAAGCGGCCCATTGGCTTTCCGAAATCTCTTGTCGAATCGCCCGCTCGGCTTCGCTCCGCGTTTGCGCGGCAGAAGAACCACGGCGGTTGGCACGCACCTTAGCCATCCACTGGGAAACAGCTTCTTTTTGCCAATCGGCCAGATTCAAGGATTTGGCAACGCCCTCATCGCTTAAGGAGAGCATTCCCATCCAGCTAATCCGATACTTGGCGAGCAGCTTCTGTTGATCCGCGTCGAGCAATTCAAAGCCGAGTTTCTCCGATTCGGCGTTAAAATCAGAGCGAAGTTGGTCATGCTGTGCCGCAGGCGCCTCCCGAAGTGCCTGCCCAAGTCCGATGGCCGCACTGGTTCGAGTTCGTATAAGAGCCTGAACTTTTTCCCGCTGTTCGTCCGTCAAACCAAGTTTCTGAGAGACTTCTGGCTTGAGAATCTCCGGCAGGACGCCGACATAATCTTGGGCTTGGATTTCACCCCAGTTAGCCATGTAGACCAACACCAATATGGCGGTGATTAGAGTGCTCAAAACTCGTTTTTGCATATTCCGGTCTCGGCTGAATTGCGATAAGAAAAAAAGAATCCTGTGTGCTGCGGGCGGTATCCAACGAGAGCTACGCTCGGTAAAGGTTCCAATCTAGTTGGCATTCGCTCGGTTTTAGTACTACTATTTGCTGCAAATTGGTAAATTCAGGCTTTTGCCTCCGAATTTACCCTTTTGACTGACTGATCCAACCCTATACCATGTGCAAAGTTTCGCACCCTACAAGCCTCCAGGGGAGTTCGGGACAGTTTTCGAAGGTCATTCTGGTAGGGTTTTCGGTAAGGTCGCTAGCAGAGGCTACCGTTGCTGCTACCGGCGTCCAACCAATTTCAGTTGACCATTTTGCCGATCACGATTGTCGCCGGATTTCAAGTGCTAGCATCCGCATGTCTGGCTGGGGGGATGACGGCACCTCAGTACTTACTGCTCTCCGGGGGCATAGGGCACTCCGGAGTCATTGGGGGGCAAACTCTCTGGTCTTGCTCAGCGGCGGGACCGAAAACCAACCTCAGCTCGTGGAAATGCTTCATCAAGAATTCATGGTCTGCGGTCCTACAGCGTCACAATCGCTGTGGCTGCGCTGTCGAGATTCCTGGCGAAGCCTATGTGTTCACTCGCAAATTTGTTTTCCTGAAACACGCGACGCATTACCGAATTCGCCCGCGGGAGACGAATCTTGGATTCTTAAGCCCACTAGCGGTGCGGGCGGATTCGCTATTCGCAGGAACAGTATTTACCGCAGCGGCAGTGCCCTACCCCCCGCCCTCGAAGACAACGCCTGGCTACCGCCCCACAGTCGGTCGCACTATTGGCAACGCGAGATCCAAGGCAAATCGCTAGGCGTGTATTGCGTGCTCGATCCAAAGCAGTCGATCATCCTAGGCGCAACCGAGTCCTACGACAGCCGAGACTGGCCAGGGCCCTCCGAATTTATTTATCGCGGGTCCTGGGGGCCAGTACCACTCAGCGGCTCGCAACAAGAGCAAGTGCTTGAGCTGTGCCGTCGGGTTTACCTATCTACCGGAAGTATCGGCTGGCACCAGTTCGATTTCATCGTCGACGACCACGGGAAGCTGTGGCTTTTGGAGATAAACCCACGCTGGACCGCTGGAATGGAGGTTCTGTTCCTGGCGGGAGTGAATCCAGTGGAATATCACTTGAGGGCCTGGAAGCTGACCCGGCCGAGTTGCGAAGCTGTTACGCCAGCGCTCGCTGGCTCGGGAATAGCACGTTTTGGCAAAGCGGTCGTGTATGCCGAGCAGGAACTCCATTTAACTAAACAGCGAATCGCCGCGCTGCACGCACTAAACCCCGTAAACTTCGCGGACTTGCCCGCTCTCGACATGGAAGAACATGTAGTTGCACCAGGTCAACCCTTGCTGACGGTGCGAACGCAAGATTGCTCTGCAGACCACCGCGACATCGTGCGCGAAAACCTGTTGCGAGAGCTCGCAAGATTTCGCTCGCAGGCGCTAAACGTTTCGTAGCCGAGCCGCTCGATCTCTACATCCGCTCGACCACGCCGATACCTAGTAGGTTCAGCCCTTGTTGGAGCACACGACTGGCGGCCTGACAAATCACCAAGCGGCTCTGCTGCAACGCCTGGGAATCTGCATTCAGTACGTGGCATTGGTCGAAAAACGTAGCGAACTGCTTGGCTACACCGTAGAGATAGCCACACAGTATACTGGGGTAATACTCCTCGACGCTCTGGTGCAACGCATCTTCGAATTGCAGTAATTGCAACACCAGGTCACGTTCGGCCGGTTCCTGCAGTATCAGCGGAAATGCAGCTAAGGTTGCCGCGTCCACTTCGACACCCGACTTCCGTAGAATACTCCGCGCGCGGGCGACCATATATTGAATATAGGTCGAGGTGTTGCCTTCCAATTGCACCATCTTCTCGGTGTTGAACTCGTAGTCGCTCGTTCGATTATGCGACAAATCCGCGTACTTGATTGCACCGAGACCCACTGTGCGCGCAATCTCACGCTGCTCCTCGGGACTCATGTTCAGGCCTGCCTTCTGCAATCGTTGCGGATCGCAGACCGCCTGGTAGGCGCGATCCACGGCCTCGTCGAGCAAATACTCGAGCCCAATGACCGTACCGCTGCGGGTCTTAAATGGTCTCCCGTCGGGACCCAATACGGTGCCGAAGCTAATGTGATGTAGTTCGAGTTCGTCGTAGCCTATGGCTCGTGCGGCTGCAAACAGCTTTGCAAAGTGCTCGCTCTGACGATGATCTACGACATACAGCACGACGTCGGGGCGGAAGTTCTCTACTCTGTATTGGATGGTCGCAATGTCGGTCGTCGCATACAGAAAAGCACCATCGCTCTTGCGAATAATCATTGGGGCGTCGAAACCGTCTAGGAAAATGCAAATCGCCCCTTCGCTCTCGACTGCCAATCCCGTTTGGGTGAGTCTATCGACGACTCCCTGAAGCATCGGTTGGTAAAAACTCTCGCCGTACGTGGTGTCGAATCTTATGCCTAGTCGTTCATAGACCGCATCGATTTCCGCAATGGACAACGGCAAGAACTTTTTCCACAACGTCAGATTATCTGCATCGCCCTCGTGCAACTTGGCGGTTTCCAACTGAGCTCTCTGTTCCATGTCCGGATGATCGTTGGCAATCTTCAGCAAGCTCGGATCTTGAGCGATACAGGCTACTTTCTCTTGAAGTGCGCGCAGGTTCTCCTCCGCAGCGCGCACGTCTTTCTCTGCCGGCTTTAGTTCTTTGCGCTTTTGGGGATCGCTCGCGTCGGCCTGCAGCGCGGACAGCTTCGCTGTCGCCATTTGAACTGCTTGCGTGGCAGCAGAAAGCTTTGGGTGAGCCGCTTGATAACCGATGATCTGCTGCACTAAGCGGTACAGTCGGCTTAATTCGGCAACGGGCTGTCGTTCAAAAGCAGCGGCGTCGACAAAATGCTTGTAGCCATAAATGATCATTCCAAATTGGGTTCCCCAATCTCCCAAGTGATTGTCGGAGATCACTCGATGCCCGAGAAATCTCAGGATGAGGTTGAGCGCATCTCCAATCACAGTCGAGCGAATATGTCCCACATGCATCGGCTTGGCTACATTGGGTGCCGAATAGTCGATGACAAAAGTCCTGGGGGTGACTCTGTCGACGCCCAGGCGTTCATCATTCAGAATGGCGGACAACTGCTGGGCTAAGAATTCCGGCTTGAGCTTCAGGTTAATAAATCCTGGGCCGGCAATCTCCGGAGGGAAGCAAAGATCGTCGATCTGCAATCGCGCGATGAGCTCGCTGGCAATTTCTTGCGGTTTCTTGCCCAGCGTCTTTTGCAGCGGCATGGCGATGTTGGCTTGATAGTCGCCATGGCGACCATCGCGGGCAACTGTGACACGCTGGGCGTGTTCCGCCGCATTCTCTACCCAGCCTTCCAACGCCTGTTGAAATCGCCCACGAATCAAAGCCAGAATTTGCATAGTTCAGAATTAAAAAGTGAAAGCGCCCGGATAGGTTCGCGCGGCTGTCAACGACCAAGCGTTCTAATCGGTCAGCCTGGCCATTTGTGCGGAGGCGGCAGATACTATTTCGGATATGTCAACGGGTTTGCCGTCGGCCCACAGCGACTCTAAATCGTAGAATTCGCGAGTTTCCTCGTCGAACAAATGGACCACAATGCTCCCGTAGTCCAGCACAATCCAACGACTTTCCTCATAGCCTGCGACGCTCATTTTACGTTCGTGCAAGTCGTACTTAAGGACTCGATCGATCTCAGTGCTCATCGCCGCCAACTGCCGCCGACTCGAACCGGATGCAATCACAAAAAAGTCAAATAGCGCAGTTTGTTCGCTAAGATCGAGCAAAATAATATCCTGCCCGCGGTTTTCCGCTGCCGCTTTGACTGCCGCTAACGCCATTCTGCGAGATTGTTCGAGCTGCTCCGACGACACATGCAAGCCAGTTCGATCGGACTGTGGCAGCGCCTTCGCCGGTGGGAGGGTCTTCTTTTCGCGATGGTTGGACTCTGGCTTCATAAGCACTGCGGTCGATGGAGATCGTTTCATGTAGATTGAACCAAACTGGATTATAGCCGATTCCTGGATTTCCACAGCCATGAATGACGAAAGTTGTCACGGTAACTTGACGACTTGGAAAAATGTTTCAGATTCAAGACAGGTTTGCCCACGCTTTAGGTTCGCTGCCTGTCGAATGTCGGACTGGATGCGGCAAATCAGGATTCTGTGGCTTTGCACAATGATTATTGTTTTTTTTAAAAAAATGGGAGTCGCAATGGGTGATTGGATCGAACCAGGTGTTAAAGCTCCGGCCTTTACGTTGCTCAGCGATGCCGGTGAAAAAGTCAAGCTGGCCGACTTTCTGGGCTCGAAAGTTGTCTTGTATTTTTATCCCAAAGACGACACTCCGGGCTGCACCAAAGAGGCGTGTGCATTTCGAGACCGCAAACAGGAAATAAACCAAGCCGGAGCCGTTGTGCTAGGAATCAGTGCCGACGACCCTCAATCGCACGCCAAATTCCGCGATAAATACCAATTGAATTTCCCATTGTTGGCCGACACCGATCACAAAATTGCTGAAAAATACGGTGCCTGGCGAGAGAAGAATATGTACGGCAAAAAGTCCATGGGCATTCAGCGGAGCACTTATTTGATCGACGCGAGCGGCAAGGTAGAGAAAGTTTGGAAACGCGTCCAAGTCGATGGCCATGACGAACAAGTTCTACTAGCCCTAAACAGCTAGTTCGAAATTTAGGTATTTCGGACAGTAGATTGAACGAGGAGATGAGTCACTATCGTTAATGAATATCGAGGTCCCAGTCCTTGGTAGCCCAGAAAACTCCGCGCTGCTCCCGCGTCCCCGCGTTTATTCTCCTGTCACAAAAATTATCACGGATTCGAAGCGGCGTGGTAAATTCTTAGAAACGCGGAGAGGCGGAGAACGCGGAGTGATTAGTTGATGGAATTATCTTCCACGAAGAAGTGCTAACGGAGGGCTTGGAGACACCGCGCTGTCCGCGCGGCTTTGATCTTCTGTCGTCGCGATGAGTCACCCCATCGTTAATGAATATCGAGGTCCCAGTCCTTGGTAGCCCAGAAAACTCCGCGCTCCTCCCGCGTCCCCGCGTTTATTCTCCTGTCGCAAAAATCATCACGGATTCGAAGCGGCGAAGTAAATCTTAAAACGCGGAGAGACGGAGTTTTCCAAGTGTGATCTAGCCGCGAATCGCCCGGAGCAGCTTGGAAAGGTCCTGACTGTTTGCCAAAAACTGGATTTCTCTCGGGAGTGGATTGGCCTTTAAATTGAGTTCTGCTAGTTTTGGTAAACGTTCCAAAGTTGTAGGGAGTCGAGTCAATTTGTTAAATTCCAGATCAAGGCGTTTCAAATTAATCAGGTCAGAAATTTCAGCAGGGATCGACTCCAGTTCGCATCCGAACAAATCGATGGCTTCAATCGCTGTCATTTTCGTGAGGACTGTCGGAAATCCCAGTAGCGGGTTATTCGTTAAATCGATAGCGTTCAGCTTTGTGCACTTCTGAATTTCTGCAGGCAGCTCTTTAATTTGACACGTGAACAAACAAAGCGATTCGAGATTTTTCAAATCGCCAATCCACGCAGGTAGTTCAGCAATTTCGTTGTTCGCCAAATTTAGGTGTTTAAGGGCAGAAGCGGCCCTAATCTCCGCTGGAACCTCGGTCAGACGCGACGACTGTAGATCAATTTCTGTGGTACCAGGATTGATCGTTGACAACAG
The DNA here is from genome assembly GCA_041736515.1 of Pirellulaceae bacterium. GTDB lineage: Bacteria > Planctomycetota > Planctomycetia > Pirellulales > Pirellulaceae > Aureliella. The sequence continues at coordinate 2,835 of JBGSTP010000223.1, read as the reverse complement.
TTTTTGTGTTTTCTTTAACATCAACAGTGTGCCGAAGATGCTTGTCGATTTCCAGTTGCGGATTGAACAATTCACGCCAGCCGTTCGCAGCTTTTCCCGCGCTGGCATTTTAGAATAAACATCGCGAAAAGAAAACAAGTTCTGCTGCACGGTGAACGTTCCCTCTCGTTAGTGCACAAGTCGGAAACTTGTCCTGCCGCCGCACTAGTCGCTTATTTGTCGGAACTACCCCGTCAACGCTTCCATCACCTGATCAAATGGAATGGCCGAGCAACATCCGTAAAGTGGATGCTGCGACAACCTCGCGCGCACCATCTTCGGAGAAGAAAGTCCGCACAAAAAGCGAGCTTGTTGCCGCGCATCGGCCAGCAGTTCCGGTTTTTCGCGACTAAGTCGATGAACTCCGGTGAGCGCAGCATCGCCGACGCAAGGGTAAGCGGGCGTCGGCAGCTCGCTAATGGCATGACCCTCGCAAACGCTGCAATGCCCACATTCGTTCGATCGTGCTTGGCCAAAATGCTCCGAAAGCCGGCCGTTTTGGCATTCGTCTGAACACATTAAGAGGTACAGCTCGTCGAGACGCGTGAGTTCGCCGATTTCTCTGTCCAGCGAGACTTGATAAAGCTGCTGCGCCAGCGCATCGATATCGGTAATGGGTTTTAATTTTTGGTAACCATGAACCAGCCCACTCACCTGCAGTTCAATCCATCCCTTCTCCGCAAAGAAATCGAGCATCTTTACGATACGCGTGCGGTCGCAGTTGAGTCGACTTGCGGCCTGCGGCAGACTAATCTCGAACCAAACTTTTTTCTTCACTGTCAGCGTCAGCACGGCAGCTGCAAATTCTCGTCGCTCACCCTCGAAGTGCCGCAGGATTTCTGACGAAGCGACTTTAGGTTTGAACTTGTAGGTCTCGTACCTGGGCGAGGTAGCTGACAGCCAATCTTGAAGTTCAAGATAAGTAAACAGCGTCCGTACCACGGTGTCGCGCATGTCGGTTTCGTAGGCGATCGAGTAGTAGCTGGCAAAAAAACGTTCCGGCTGACCAACCAGTATTTCTACGTATTTCTTAATCGACGCAAGGCTGGGCGTATCGCCGTAGGCGAAGTTCTCGAGCACTACTCGATCTTCTGGCACCAAAAGAGTCTCGCACATAGCTGGCTCTCCATCGCGGCCGGCACGACCGATTTCCTGCGCCAGGTTCTCTATCGATTTGGCCGGGTTGTAATGATAGATCGCGCGAATGTTGGATTTATCGACCCCCATCCCGAATGCGATGGTTGCGACCACAATCCCGGATTCCGTCGACATGAACCAGTCCTGTGTCGCACGGCGCGATTCATCTTCCAGCCCTGCATGGTAAGCTCGCGCATCCAATCCCGATTTCTGAAGTTTTTCAGCGACCTGCTCTGCAGTCTTTTGCAATGTTGTGTACACCAACGTGGCCGCAGGGCCATGCTCTTTAATGCGGGCGATCAGCATTGCATCGCGCGAAGCTTCGTCGCAAAGCGTGAAACGCAAAGTCAAATTGGATCGATAAAACTCAGTTTGCACTGCATCTTCCGGTGCAATAGAAAACTCGCGGCGAATGTCGTCGAGCACCGTAGGGGTTGCCGTTGCCGTTAGCGCCAATATCCGCTCGACTTTCAACTCGCGTGCAATCTTCGTTAACTTAAGATAGTCAGGCCGAAAATTGTGGCCCCACTGACTTATGCAATGAGCCTCGTCGATGGCGAACAGCGAAATGTTCTTACCTGTGATGAATTCGCGAAACCGTTCGTTAAAGAATCGCTCGGGGGCGACGTACAGCAGTTTTACACGACCGGAACGCACACCCTCCATAACCTGCCTGGACTCTTCCGCCGTTAAACTCGAGTCCAGTCGAGCGGCGGCGATTCCGCGTTCGCACAACGTATCGACCTGCTCGCGCATTAACGCCAGCAGCGGCGAGACAACCAGGGTCAGACCGTCCAATAGAATCGCCGGCAACTGATAACACAGAGATTTTCCACCCCCGGTTGGAAATATCGCTGCAGCCGATTTGCCAGCCAACAAACGCTCAATGACCGCCAGTTGACCACCTCGAAAGCTCTTCATCCCAAATTTTTCTTGTAGCAATTCCAACAAATCACTACTTGCCGCAACAGACATCTTCAAAACTCCTTTAGTAGTTTGTGCGAGTTGCAGAATTATAGCGATCGCACTGTATTCGAACCGCCAAAACCTGCGTTTTCTCAGGGCCACACAAATTTATAAGCCGGGCAATGTCGATGGCGTGATAGGCTTACTCTGTCAGTGCTTCACACGAATTCGAATTGCTTATATAGAGGTAGACGGAAAATGGACGGAAACCTTACAGTCGCAGCGGCATCTTCTATTCAACAGTCCAAAATTGCCAACGAAGTTTCCACCGCTGTCGCCCAGAAAACGCTGCAAGCTCAAAAGCAGCAGGGGCAAGCCGCCGTCGATCTGGTGAAGCAAGTTGAGCAACTCACCACCCAATTGGCGAAGGGACACGTCGACGTCCAATTGTAGGGCTGGAAATTTTCGTCAGTGCGGCAGCGAAATCCGGGCGATGTAGATCGCGGACTTGAACGGGTTACCCTGAGCTTCGTGGCTTGAATAGTAACTAACCCATAGTTCGTTGGCGTGCCATACCAGGCCTGCGTAGCTGGTGTCGCCAGCAGAAGGCAAGCGCAGGAACTCTTCAAGCTGCATCCACCAACCAACCAACAAACGAACAAACGAACAAACCACAAGTACAAACACAAATGGCCAGGTAAATTTGATCTCTATGCGTGTCAGTGTTGCTGATGGTGTGTTACAAAGATGCAC
>JBGSTP010000263.1:0-3878 GCA_041736515.1 Pirellulaceae bacterium | reverse complement strand
CGCGTCGAGCTGGTATTGCCACAGTTTTCCGCAAAGTGGCGAGGTCCAATTAAGCATTGACTCAGTAGATAAGCCGCAAGCCAAGAGTCGCCATTCCTTTAAAAACAACAGCTCTATTTAGACCGCAGCAGCCAGCAAATCACTCGATGCTCCTGCCTAATGCGGATGTCACAATCAACGCCAAACTGAATTTTTCCGACGGTCGAAGTTGCATTTAGAAATGTGTCTGCAAGTACAACACGCAGACCTCCTGCCTTGCCTGGCACATCCCAAGCCGATCGAGGCTTTGATAAGTCGAAGGGAACAAAGTGCGTCGCATTTAAGCTCGCAAGCCACTTCTCGTGCGTGAGCTAGTTTCGCAACGGTCCGTCGCAAATAGCTCACAACAATCGCGAGCCCCGAAGCCAACAATAGACAAAGGCTGCCCTCGCGGACTACCTAGAAAATCCACAAACATCCTCTGCCGCTATGCACCTGCCCGATATGCCACACCGGTTCAACCTTGACGGTCAATCTCGGCAAGCGGGCCCAAGACTAATCGCCCGAAGCAGCATGCACTACTTACGAATACCCAAGCGGCTGATCAAATCCAAATAACTTTGTGGATCGTGACGTCGAACATAATCCAACAGACTGCGCCGGCGACTTACCATGCGGAGCAAGCCGCGCCGACTGGCATAGTCCTTGGTTTTTTCTCGCATATGCTCGGTCAGGTGATTGATTCGCTTGGTCAAAATAGCGATTTGCACCGCCGATGATCCGGTGTCACCCTCTGCAGTACTAAACTCTGCGATAGCTTCTTTTTTCAATTCTTGCGTCGTGGTCATAGCGCTCTTGCGATATCGGTTTCTAAAACGGTCCCAGTTCAACTAGTCCCTGAACCGCAGATAAGTGCCGATGGCCGATCCAATATCAGCCCACCAATCGTTCAGTTCGCGACTTTTCAACAATCTGCAAATAATATCGGATTCGGCGAAACCTGCAACCACAGTTTGCCGGCCCACTCCATTCGGCGACGACTCCGGTTCGCCACGCCTGTCGAATTGACCGTCGCAATGGTAGAAAAGTGTGGCGAAATGCAGCTTTTGCCAAACCAGCCCCCATTTCCAACTGGTCCCCGACTTACTTTACTCAATAGAATGCTGTGTCCGATCCCAGGCACAGCATCATTTCCCGCCGACCTCTGAAAGTTGAAGCAGCATTATGAAGGGCCTTCCATTTGTTCTCCTATTCACTGCCATGACATTCATCGCATGGGGCGCCTACGGCCCGACGCTACACCATGGCGCTAATGCCCTCAATCATGACAGCCTTCGCGCTTTTGTTGGAGTTGGATTGGCGTACTTTCTCATCGCCGTACTAATCCCCCTGCTGATCTTGAAACGATCTGGGGAAGTAGGCCGTTGGACACTGAGTGGAGCCATCTATTCTCTAATCGCCGGTGCCGTTGGCGCCGTTGGTGCCCTGGGGATCATTATGGCGCTTGGCTACGGCGGCGCTACGCTCTATGTGATGCCACTTGTTTTCGGGCTGGCGCCTGTCGTGAATACTCTGGTGACAGCTTATATGAGCAAGACTTTCCACGAAATCAGTCCCGTATTTATGGCAGGTGTAATCGCTGCGGCACTCGGTGCAGGTGGTGTGATCGCGTTTAAGCCAGCCCCCGGCAAACTCGCTGCAGCCTCCGTAGATTCCGGCACACACACCGCCCCCCACCCACCCAATCAGGAATCGGACAGCACCACAAACGCCAAAAGCGCAACAGTGCCGTCGGCAGACGCTGCCAAAACCGATGCTGCAACCGAAACGTCTCATAAAGACAGCACAGCGAACGACGCTGCGAGCCCACCCAGCCCCCCCGCAAAATATGATTCCGGCGAGAAAACAAGAACCAAAACAACGACTGAGCCGGCGAGTCAAACTGCCACAACGACACCAAAGAGGGTTAATTACCTGGGAGTTTTTGCCTCAATCATCGTAGCTGCGCTGTGCTGGGGTTCCTACGGCCCGATGCTGCACATTGGTCAAGGCAAAATGTCGGGCAGCCGCTTGCGCCCCTTCACCTGTGTAGGCTTGGCCTACTTCTTCATTGCCGTCGCAGCTCCATTGGCGCTAATTTATTCTAAATCCGGCGATGTGTTTGGCGGATGGACAACAGCCGGATTGTCCTGGTCATTCCTCGCCGGAGTTGCAGGTGCCGTCGGTGCACTCGGAGTGTTGCTCGCTTTCAATGCCGGAGGCAAGCCCTACTACGTCATGCCGCTGATCTTCGGCTTTGCACCGGTTATTAACACCTTCATCTCGCTCAGCGAAGCAGGCACCTGGGCACTTGTCCCCACAATGTTTTGGGTAAGCCTGGGAGTTGTGATAGCTGGCGCGGTGACGGTGCTAATGAATGCGCCTAAACCGAAACCAAAGCCGCAAGCGGCCCACTAGCAAACCGCAATTGTCTCGTAATGCGACAGCGTGTAATTTTGATTGAAAAAAGTTCGTCTCTGACACTCGGCTGCCAAACCGACCAGGCATGTCCGCCTGTTAGAAAAGAAACCTAAGTCCCAATCCACAAACGAGTTAAGCACAGTACACAAGACCAGACGGAACTTCCAGTCGATTTGGCACACTTGTTGCATATCTGATAATCCGTTCGATCGTTAAGTGTGTAACGGTCGCCAAAGATGGAATTAACAGGGAAGAAGCAACCATGAAGATTGCCGAACAAAGCAGACGTCGCGACAGCAACAGCGATCTGGACCTTCAAACAATTCGCCGCCGCGTGGCGAAAATCAAGAATAGCTGGACTCCAGAGGTTGCTCACGCTCGAGCAGCGGAAGGAAAACGGCGTCGCCGCGAGCTCGATTCCCTAGTCGAGACATTGCTCCAAGAAATGCGCGACGACTTTCTGGCGGACTGCGGAAACATCGCGGATGAAGAAAACCAACTAACTTTGATTGGCTAGCGCGAGGCAAAGCTCATGTTGGCTTCTGGCCGCGAGGCGAACAGGGGAAAATTGTCTGCAAAAAACCCAAATTCAATCGAGCCACAATGTTAATTTTTTGCTAGCAAACGCGAAATCGCAGGGAAGCGTTAATTCGTTGGCAGCCTACAAATAAACAAATAAACCGAGGCAGGCTAAACCATGGCTATTCGACCGCGCATGCAAATGATCGCGGAACGTTGCTGCTTCGGACGCTATCGAGATAGCAGCCGGATTCCACAGGCAGTAGTAGCTGCTCTTTAAGAAAGCTCGCTAGGCACAGCAGGAGTCAGGCTCCAGAAACAAAGCGTGCTCTTAGCTAGCGTCCACCTTCTTTCACCGTTGACCGGATGGGCGGAAACCCTTACGCTAGCCTACTGTAAATTAGCTGCTTTGCTGTAGTTACGTGCCAAGAACCGATCAGAGCAAACCTGTTTGTCGTTTGCTCAGTGCCGTTACTCGTTGGCTGGCCTGATATTTGCTTTAGGGTTGAACGCTGTCAGATTGACTGTGGCTGGGCAGGTTCGTCGTAGACAAATTGGCTGCAACTGGTCTGAAATGGATTGTCAGCGTATCTCCTACAATGCAGCGTTGCCGCGTTGACATGCGCAGCGGCAATTAGCCAGCAACAGCCAACGTCCGCCAGTAAGGCGACGTATCGATTTGCAAAGCCATTTTGTGCCAACCACCCCCGACATTGAAGCAGTGCGGTCATGGAACTATTGGAACGCGTTTGGGAAAGCACTGGACTTATGGTGTCCAGTGTATTGCAGGGCGTCGAGCGCGGAGTTACTGGACTATTCGGTTCCTCGAATGCACGTCAAGTAAAACGCTTTGAAGCGATTGTGCAGAAGATCAATGCACTGGAAGAGAGCTATTCCAAGTTCACCGACGAGCAGTTGCG
>JBGSTP010000253.1:0-2279 GCA_041736515.1 Pirellulaceae bacterium | reverse complement strand
ACTCGCATCCAAATCTTAGTGACGATTGGAGTTTGGTTGGTGTTGGTAATTCTGCTTCGCCAATGGGTGCTATCAACGTACTTGATCTTCACTGTTCTACTCAGTTATTTTGCGACTCTTGGAGTAACTTACTGGTTGTTTGCCACGTTGTATGGTATCGGCTATAGCGGGCTGGACTGGAAGGTTCCAATCTTTCTGTTTGTTATCTTGGTTGCGGTTGGGCAGGACTACAACGTTTATTTGGTCACTAGAATAAACGAGGAAAGGCGGCTGAATGGAGTTCGCGGGAGTGTGCAACGCGCTCTGGAAGTTACCGGCGGGATCATTACCAGCTGTGGTTTTGTGATGGCGGGAACATTTATTGCAATGACCAGTCCCGCAATTATGTTGTGGCTACATGAGGCACTGCCGAGTGGTTGGGTGAATGCGAATACTCCTGTCCTGCGGGGCATTACCGAGCTTGGCTTTGCACTTTCGTTTGGTGTATTGCTAGACACGCTGGTGGTACGGAGTATCCTTGTGCCAGCCTTCGCTGTAATGTGGCAGCCGCATGAGAACGACGCTGCTTACAACCTAGGCAGGCGTGTTTAATTGGTTTGCTTATTAAGACCTGTTTTCTCTGGCCCTGATTGATCTGTTTATGGAACGTCGAATAAAGAAGACTCCGCAGGAAGTGCTTGTGCTGTGCCGAGAGCGAGAAGTCAAAGCCGTCAATTTGCGTTTTACCGATTTTTTCGGGCGCTCGCACCAATTGACCGTGCCCATCTCGCAATTGACCGATGATGCGTTTGAAAACGGCTTTGGCTTCGACGGCTCTGGAATCGGGCAACTAGATTCGCAGGACGAATCGGACATAATTCTCGTGCCACTACCCCATTCGGCTTGGATCGATCCGTTTGCTTCGCTGTCCACCGTGGTTTTAACTTGCGCCATTCTCGATCCGATCACCCGCGAAGAGTATGCGCGCGATCCGCGCAACGTGGCCAAACGAGCTGAGAATTACTTGATTCAAACCGGTGTTGCCGACATGGCGTTGCTGGGGCCACAAGTCGCATTCTACATCTTCAATCATGTCCACTTTGATCACGATAACTCGGGCTCAGCCTATTCAATAGAAACTCTTCTTAATAATCCACTGACACCGTCCGGAAACTATGCCGCGCAGCAGCAACCGTTGGCAAGTCACGTGGGGACATTCGCCAACGATACCACGGCCGATTTACGCAATGAAATGATGCAGACACTGATTGATTGCGGTGTGCAGGTTGGTGGGCATTATCCAAAGCTATCGCTGTCAGGCCAAGCCGAAATAGATTTGCGATCCGATAGCCTGCTGGCAATTTCCGACACCATGGCAGTGGTGAAGTATCTGATTCGCAACGTTGCTCGAAGAAATGGTAAATCGGCTACCTTTATGCCCAAACCGATGATGGGCGATCTCGGTAGCGGCTTGCACCTTCATTTGTCGCTTTGGAAAGCCGGTGAGCCGCTGTTTGCTGGGACTGGTTATGCTGGCCTCAGCGATGTTGGTCTTCATGCGATTGGGGGGATCCTAAAGCACGCCGCGGCCCTGTTTGCATTCACCAATCCAACGACCAACAGCTACCGGCGATTGATACCAGGTGGAGATGCGCCAGTGACGTTTGGATACTCGCAGCGAATTCGCTCCGCCGCATGCCGCGTGCCAATGACCAACCCTAGCCCCAAGTCGAAACGTATCGAGTTTCGGTGTCCCGACTCGAGTTGCAATCCGTACTTGGCTTTGTCGGCTGTCCTGATGGCAGCCATCGATGGGATTCAGAATAAGATAGATCCAGGCGAGCCAATGGATAAAGCCATCTACGATCTTCCACCGGAGGTAGCAATCGGTCTTCCCCAAGCGCCACAAAGTCTAGATGCTGCACTTGATGCGCTAACTTACGATAGCGACTTCTTGCTCCGTGGCGATGTCTTCAGCGAAGAGGCATTGACGAGTTGGATCAGCGCAAAACGCAAACACGAGATCGCACCACTTAATTCGCGACCGCATCCATATGAGTTTTCGATGTACTACGATGTGTAGCTGCTGAGTATTGAAGACTTAACCTGCGTTTGGCGCTGGGGTGCCGCGCAGGATTTCAGTCGGATGGTCCTATCAGCAGCCTTTTGAGCCTTTCGTGCCAAGTGGACCTTGCTGGATGAAATTAACGTTGAGCCTAAGGGTTTAGGCTCGCGGTCACACGACTCACGCCTTCATGGTGCAGAAAGACATAGTGCAGAAAGATACGATGGAAATGGCA
>JBGSTP010000242.1:0-77289 GCA_041736515.1 Pirellulaceae bacterium | reverse complement strand
GTGGGGCGAAACACCGCGCCGGCGGAGTCGACTCGGGAACCACGGAAACGGATGACGACCCCGAGGAACAAGAACGCGGCATTACGATCTATTCCGCCTGTGTGACCTTTCGCTGGAAAAATCACGTCATCAACTTACTCGACACGCCAGGACACGTCGACTTCACGGCAGAAGTCGAACGCTGCCTGCGAGTCCTCGACGGAGCCGTAGTGGTGTTTAGTGCGCGAGAAGGCGTTGAGGCTCAAAGCGAAACCGTCTGGCGACAAGCCGATAAATATGAAGTGCCGAGAATCGTCTTCATTAACAAGCTCGATCGTGAGGGAGCCGATTTCTATCGCGTGCTGGATGAAATTGGCCCACGCTTGAACGCCAAACCGGTCGCTATTCAGATTCCAATTGGTATGGGGCCACCGCATGTGTCAGAGCCGTTCCGCGGTGTCATTGACTTGGTCGACATGCGCGTGCTGAGTTTCTCTACGGAGGATGATGGAAAATCAGTTAACAGCTCGGAGATTCCTGAGGAGCTGCTCGAAGATGCTCAAAACTGGCGCAGTTTGATGCTTGAATCGCTCTATTCGATCAGCGGTGAAATGATGGAACTAGCGCTCGAGGAAAAAGAGATTCCCACCGAGCTCATTCGCCAGACTTTGCGAGAAGGTTGCATCACCCGCCAACTTCAACCGGTGCTCTGCGGCTCCGCGCTGCACGGCATGGGTGTGCAACCGGTTCTGGATGCTGTGGGCTATTACCTACCCTGCCCACTCGACCGTCCGGCTGTAGTGGGCATCGACCCAAAAGTACGCGATCGACCACTTTCGCGCAAGCCGGCAAACGACGAGCCATTCTGCGCGCTGGTGTTTAAGATCCTGCCCGCCAAGACTGGCGACCTCTATTGGATTCGTGTTTACTCCGGAACTCTTCATTCCAACTCTCGAGTCTACAATCCCAATCGCGACAAAAAAGAAAATGTTGCGCAACTCTGGCAGATCCACGCAACTAAAAAAGAGCGGCAGGGCCAGGTTGAGAAGCTCGAATGCGGCGATATTGCTTGCGCCATTGGCCCCCGCTTGTCGATTACCGGCGATACGCTGTGCGATACGCGCGATATGATCGAGCTTCCTAGTATCCAATTCGCTCAAACGGTGCTCTCGATGGCAATCGAGCCAGAGAACACAACCGAGCGGAAGAAATTGGCAGAAGTGCTGGATATGCTCAAGCGTCAGGACCCGACATTTGATGCCGTCGAGAACGAGGAGTCAGGCCAGACACTCATTAGCGGAATGGGCGAATTGCATCTCGATGTCATCAAGCATCGACTGACTCGCGATTTCAATCTAAACGTACGATTCTACAAACCGCGCGTGAATTATCGGGAAACCATTGGAAGCGCCTCGACCGTCATAGGACAATGCAATCGGCAGATGGGATCCGTGCAGATGTTCGCGAGAGTTAAAGTCAAGTTCGAACCGCTCGAAGATCGCTCGGCGGATATTATCGTACTTGACCAGTTCTTTGGCGAGGGAGCATTACCAGATGAGTTGAAAGCAGCCGCCGTGGAAGAGTTGCGAGGTCGCGCCAAGGGCGGCGGTGTGATCGGTAGTTTTCCATTAACTGGAATACGCATTAGCTTGATCGGCGGCGAGATGCGGGAAGTGGGTTCGGATGAAGTGGCCTTTCGTATTGCGGCCAACGACGCGTTTGACCAGGGCTTGAACGCTGGCCAGCCTACGCTGCTTGAGCCCGTGATGCGACTCGACATTATCACTCCCGACGACTATCTCGGCGAAATCGTAGGCGACCTGCAACAACGCCGCGCCACGATCGAGTCCACCGAATCGCGCGGCATCATGACCGGCGTCATTGCCTTTGCTCCACTGAAGGAGCTATTCGGTTATTCCTCAGCAATTCGGTCTCTGAGCCAGGGGCGTGCGGGATGTTCGATGGAACCCCATGGCTACCAACCAGCTCCGGAGCAGGATGCGCAAAGTTTTGGATTTTAGCAGTCGACTGCAAACTTTGTTCGAGCTGCATTGATGCTGTACATAGAACAATCGCTGCCCACCACAGCCGCAAACCTCGCGCTCGATGAAGCTTTGCTCGAACAGGTTGAGCTCGCAGGTGACTCCGCCGAATCGCTGAGAGTTTGGCAAACTCAAACGCCGTTTATTGTGCTTGGACGCAGCAGCAAAGTTAAGCAGGAAGTGGAACAGGAACTGGCGGACGCGGCCAACATACCTATCTTCCGCCGCGTTAGCGGTGGCGCCACCATCGTCGCCGCTAGCGGATGTATGTTCTACGCCGTTGTACTCTCGCTGGATTCGAAACCGCACCTAAGGATGCTCGACGAAGCGCATCGCTATGTTGTTTCGCGATTGCAAAGTGCTTTGCTCCCGCTGGTGCCGAACTTGCGTTTGAATGGCACTTGTGACCTGGTGCTGGCAGAGCGCAAAGTCAGCGGTAACAGCATGCGACTTTTACGAAGAAGTCTGCTCTACCATGGCACACTCCTGCTCAACATGGACCTACAACTAGTCGACCAACTACTGAAACATCCTCCCCGCGAACCCGACTATCGACAGGGCCGACGCCACCTCGACTTTCTTGCTAATTTACACCTGCCTTTTGAAGCTGTCGCGGATTCGCTCAGGTTGTCCTGGAAAGCGCAAGCGTTTTCAGCTACGCTCCCAGTCTCACGAGTCGAGCAATTAATCGCTGAAAAATATTCGCAGGCCACATGGAATTTAGCCCGCTAACCGAATTACCGAGCGCAATCCGCAATGCAATCCGAATCCAACTGTTCCCAAGAATTACGCTATACGGTCCGATTTGACGAAGCCCATCACCATGTAGTTGACATTGAGTTGCTAATTGCCCTTGCAACCAATCAGTCGAGCCAACAAAGTTCTCCACCAGGTATTCAGTTGGTTTTCCCGGTCTGGACGCCGGGCAGCTACATGATTCGGGAATACACGCGGAACATCGAATCGATCTCTGCAGTTGCGTGTGACGATGTCGATGCGTGCGAATTCGTGCCGCTGCCCCTGGAGCGCATCGGCAAGAACCGTTGGCAGATTGAGCCACGCACGCCCACGAAGTGCATTCGCGTCAATTATCGGCTTTACTGTCGCGAGATGTCTGTTCGCACCAATTGGGTCGAACGCGACTTCGGCTTCCTCACCGGCGCTGCCACCTTTCCGTACATTGATGGTCGACAAGCACAACCCATCAGAGTAATCCTTCGGCTTCCGCCGGATTGGGAAAAAATAGCCACGTCGCTGCAAAAAGTTCCTACCAAGGACAGTTCGCTTGAGCTGCTGGCGACTGATTTCGACGATCTAGTCGACTCACCAATGGTGATGGGCAATTTTGACTTGAGAGAATTTGACGTTGGCGGCAAGACACATTTTCTGGCCAACGTTGGAGCAGATCAGTTGTGGAATCTCGAGCGGGCCGTGTCGGACACTCGCTGCATAGTGCAACACCATCAGGCCTTCTGGGGCTGCGTCCCCTACGACGATTATTGGTTTCTCAACTTGAATACCGAATCGCGGGGAGGGCTTGAACACGACAATTCGACCGTGCTCATGTGTTCGCGCTGGGCCATGCATCGCCGCGAGACCTATCTGGATTGGTTGGCCTTGGTAAGTCATGAATTCTTTCACACATGGAACGTGCGTCGTTTGCGGCCCAGAACGTTAATGCAGTACGACTATGAAGTGGAGCAATATGTAGAAGAGCTTTGGATTGCCGAAGGAGTCACTAGCTACTTTGATGACCTTGCTTTGGTGCGTTCCGGACTGTGTACCCGCGACGAATACTTGGCCCGACTCACGAAAACCGTGCAGACGGTCCAAGCCGCCCCCGGTCGTCTGGTGCAGGATCTCCGGAACGCCTCTTGGGACACGTGGACCAAGCATTATCGTCCGGATGAGAACAGTGGAAATTCACGCATCAGCTATTACTTAAAAGGAGCGATCATCGCCTGGCTCTTGGATGTGGAGTTGCAGCGTGGCAGCGACGGCGAGCAAGGGCTCGAAGATGTCATGCGACTGCTATGGCAACGCCACTTGGCAACCGGCTACACGCTGGTCGACTTCGAGCAAATTGTGGAAGAGCTCGGTGGTCGCGAGCTCCGCCAGTGGCTTGAGAGGTTTACTCGCGAAGCTTCCGAGGTCGACTTCCAGCCGGCATTCGCTTGGTTTGGGTTGCAGTTCAAAGCCGAGGATAGCGCGAAGAAAACGAACTTTGCCAAAGTTTGGATTGGCTCGCAATCGACTGGCACGGACGGGAAATTATTGGTTCGTAGTGTGCTCCGCGAATCGCCTTCCGACCGGGCAGGGCTGAATGTGGACGATGAATTAATTGCCTTGGGTGGCTACCGACTCAGCCCAGACACTTGGCCGGGGCATTTGGAAATGTTTGAACCGGAGCAAGAACTAGACCTGTTGGTTTCCCGCCGGGGAAAAATCGTACTACTCAAAATCACGCTTGGCAAAAAACCGCAACACAATTGGGAACTTGCCGTCGACCCTCTCGCGAGCATCGAAGCCCGATGCCGACTGAAGAAATGGTTGGGACAGCCATAAAGCCTTTTTACCTATTTCTCCAAACGAATGACCACTCCCTCGATTTTGCCGGGATACTTGTACGGGCGCGTGTAGTCGCCAACCAGGCCGTCGAGATCCATGCCGACCTGCAGGCCATCGAGAGGTTGTTCACCAATGACGCTCTCAAAATCTCCGCTCAGAAGTTCTTTTGAGTTCCAGCGCAGTTCAAACTCACCGTTATTGGCTATTCGCATCGCGATCCGTCCCGAACCCTCCACGGGGCTAGAGCACATTACGATCCGTTTTCCAGCGCGGGTAACTGCACAGCACAGGGAGCCATCTTTCACGTACAGGCTCCAACCGTGCGTCGCCCCGCCTTGCGCCACAATTACGCCGTTTTGTATTGCGGAAATACTAGCCTCTAGTCGAATGCCACGATCGACGATGTACGGTGCAGATTGTCGGGGCAGGTTATCGAATTGCTTTAAGTTGAAGACCAATTTATTCTTCTTAAATCTATTCGCTTCGGACTGGTACGGCGTGAGTGGCAGCACATGGGCTCGCTTGGCATAGGCATCCCAGAGCCGCCCCAGCTCGGCCACCATACGCGGCTCAACTTTGGCCAGGTCATGCTGTTCGGATCGATCCTTAGCAATGTTGTAAAGCTCCCACGGCTCCCGATTCTTGGCAACGAGTTTGTAATCTCCACGGCGAACGGCACGATTGCCTTCGTGCTCCCAATAGAGAGCTTCGCGCTCGATCGTTCGACCGACGAATAGAGGTAGCAGGCTGATGCCCTCCATCGGGCGAATTTTCTGGCCTTCATGAAATTCGGTCGGGTAGGCTGCACCGCTGGCGTCTACGGCGGTAGCCATTAGGTCGATGAGGTGGCAGGGCGTATGTTCAAGCTGGCCATGGCGAGCTATGCGGGCTGGCCAATGCGCAATCAGTGGCGTGGATATGCCGCCTTCGTGCGTCCAATGCTTATACTCGCGGAACGGCGTATTCGAGACAGTCGCCCAGCCTTTTCCGTAGCCGATGTAGGTGTCTGCCGGGCCGGGTATAACCCCTTTTCCAGTTCTTACTGGATAACCATCGCGCGTCTGCTTGGGCTGCATATCCATTTGCAAAGCCTCTGCGGCAAGCGGCTCTAGGCTAGGAGCATCCGCACGCGGTTTTCCATTGTTGCCACGTCCGTAGGCCTCCGCACAACCACCATTATCCTGCAAGAAGATCACTAGCGTATTATCCCATTGTTCGGTCGCCTTGAGACTGTCAACAATGCGTCCGATACCGCGGTCCATGCAATCGATCATGGCTGCGTAGACCTCCATATTGCAGATGTCCCACTCGAGATAATCTGACTCCATCCAAGACGAGAGCAGGTTCCATTCCTCGGTATTCTGCGAGCTAATCACGCCCAATTCGAGCATTTTCTGGTAGCGTGTCGAGCGAATGGCTTCGTAGCCTGCATCGTAGCGGCCACGGTACTTGGCGATATCGCTTTCGCGTGCATGCATGGGCCAATGCGCTGCGGTAAAACTGACGTACATAAAAAACGGACTGTCAGCGTTCTCCGTTTTGTGCTCGCGCACAAAACGCGCCGCATGGTCGGCAATTGCATCGGTGTAGTAATACTCTTCCGAATTGTATTCTGGATCAGCGAACGGAGAGATGAGCCGATTATCTCGCGCTAGCGAATTGGGATCGTAGAAACTTCCTGCACCGTGGATCGTGCCGTAGAATCGATCGAAGCCGCGCTGCTTCGGCCAATTCTGCTTCTCTTCCTCGGTCTGTGGATTGACAGCCTGCGTGACATGCCACTTTCCAGCCATGTAGGTTCGATAACCGGCGGCTTTTAGAACTTCCGCAATCGTCACACATTTCCGGTTCAGCTCGCCTCGATAACCTTCATAGCCATCGTCTCCCATCATGTGCCCAACGCCCGCTTGATGTGGATAAAGTCCAGTTAACAGACTCGCCCGCGTTGGACAGCAGCGGGCCATGTTGTAGAACTGTGTAAATCGCAATCCACTGGCTGCCAGCGAGTCCAGAGTGGGTGTTTCTATTTCGCTGCCATAACAGCCGATGTCGGAGAACCCCATATCATCGGCCAACAAAATGATGATGTTGGGTCTTTCATTCGCCGTCGAACTAGGCAAGTGGCTGGCACCAAACAGGAACCAGCACAGGAGCAGTGCGACAAAAGCTGATTTGAACATGTTCCCACTTCTAAATGTCGACAAATTTGGATCGAAACAACCATCTGTAAGGGTGCGTCAGACTCAGCCACCGAGCAGGGCTTTCAGGGGACGGGAGGTTTCCGCCAATGGCCGCACGATACCGCTCGCTCGCAGCGCTGCAATAACCTGTTCCAGCTGTTCATGGGCCGGTAATGTAGCGTCGATGTATAGCAACCATTTTGGTCCGATTCTGCAAGCTCCGCCAACTGTTTCGCTCAATAACTCTCTGCGAATTTCAAAACCAGTTTTTTTAGCCAGTTCGAGAGCCTCCTCGAGTACGTCGACGGTATGCATTGGACTGCCTTTCTGGGTGTTCGTTTCCAGTTCTACCGCTAGCGTCTTGCTAGCGAGATTGGTTTTGCTTAGCATAGTACAAGCTGGGCTTGAGCCAAGCTGTCTTGAGCCATGCAATCGTGCGCAGCGTTCATAACTGACGCTCCCGAGGAACCGGGTTATTTCTGCCGCGCAAGTGCTGTACCTCACCGTTAGTAACTCTACGAAAACTCTTGCTGGAGATCCAGATGACAGACAGACGTCGCTTGTCCGTAACGAAGATCGGCGAATTGGCAACGGTGCGGTTTAACGACAAGAAGATTGTCGACAGCGGAAATATCGAGGAAATGGGAGCAGAGATGTTCTCCATTGTCGACGTGGATCACCTAAAACACGTCTTGCTCAACTTTGATGGAGTCGAATTTCTATCCTCGGCCGCTTTGAACAAATTGATTCTGATGGACAAGAAAATTAAGCAAACCGGCGGCATTCTGCGGCTCTGCAGCCTCCGGGCGGAAATCATGGAAGTATTCACGATCACTCGCCTGAACCGAGTCTTTGACATCCGCAAGAATGAATCTGAGGCGCTTAAGGCGTTCGGGATTCCTGGCTGATCGTTAAAAATGATTTCGTTGTTCGAGACGATGACTATCGGAGTTTTGAATGGTCGATCGAACTTGGTCTTGGACCTTGCAACAGGAGATCCCCAGTAGCCTGGATGCAGGTCACGCCCTGATTGAAAAGCTGATGGAGCAGCTGAGCCAACATGGCTGGCAAGGCCGGGATAACTTTCATGTCCAGATGGCTGCCGAGGAGGCCATGGTCAATGCCATCAAGCACGGCAATAAGGAAGCTGCTGACAAAGTTGTCGAAGTCGAGTTCAAAGTGGCTGCCGACGCAGTCTACATGAGAATCAAGGATCAAGGAAAAGGCTTTTGCCCCGCCAACCTTCCCGATCCTCGCAATGATGAGCATCTGGAATGCACCAATGGTCGTGGCGTCATGCTGATCCAAACTATGATGACCGAAGTCCACTACAACGACATCGGCAACGAAGTCATTATGGTCAAGCAAAGACAGGAAATCGAAGAAACCACTTAGGCGAGTGGCAGAATTCGTCTCTTGCGACACGTAACCTCATCCACGTCAGCTGGCGCAGATTCACAGTCCGCCTAGCGCAAGAACGTGCCGGTTAAGCTGGCTTCATTTTGAGCCAATTCTGCGGGTGTGCCGCAAGCAACAATCTCTCCACCCGCCTCACCGCCATCGGGCCCCAAGTCGATCAGCCAGTCGCACGAGCGAATTATGTCCAAATTGTGCTCCACGACAATGACCGTGTTGCCACGATCGACCAAGCCATTGAGTACGCAAGTCAGTCGCCGAACATCTTCGAAATGCAATCCCGTTGTTGGTTCATCTAAGAAGTAAATTGTTTTGCCGGTTTCGGGGCGAGCCAGTTCCGTCGCCAACTTGATGCGTTGGGCTTCACCACCGCTGAGCGTATTTGAGCTCTGTCCCAAACACAAATATCCCAAGCCAACCATTTCCAAGCTGCTTAACAGGCGATGGATCTTTGTGAAGTTTTCAAAAAAACCAGAAGCCTGACTTACACTCATCTCGAGTACTTCGGCAATCGTTTTTTCTCGATAAACTACCTGCAATGTCTGCCGATTGAAACGTGAGCCGTTGCAATTCGAACATGTCACGAATAGATCGGGCAAGAAATTCATTTCAATCTTCTCCTGCCCTTGCCCCTGGCAATTTGCACAACGGCCTGCACCTGAGTTGAAACTGAAGCGGGTTGACGTGTAGCCCCGCTGCTTAGCGAGTCGGGTATTTGCCCACACTTCGCGAATTAAATCGAAGACACCGCAGTAAGTGGCCGGAGTACTGCGCGGTGATCGGCCAATCGGTGCCTGCGTGATTTCGATGAGTTTGTCTATGGCGTCTTGTCCGCTCAGACGCTGGTAGGGCCCCACTCGACGGGTCGGTTGCCCTAGAGCTCGCGCAATGGCCGGTACGAGTGTCTCGCCAATCAGCGAACTTTTCCCGCTACCACTGACTCCCGTTACGCCCACCAGCAGGCCCAGAGGAACTTCTACGGTTACATTTTTCAGATTGTGAAGCGTGGCACCCTGCAGGCGAATACGCTGAGACTTTTTGAACCGCCGTGGCTGCTTGCCACTGTAGACCGACTTGTCTCCACGAAGATAGGCGGCCGTCAAACTCTCTTTGTGGGCCAACACCTCGTCGGGCGTTCCGTCAGCCACAATCTTGCCCCCCTCACCTCCTGCACCAAGACCAATATCGATCAAGCGGTCGGCCTGACGCATCATCGATTCATCATGCTCGACGACGATTACGGTGTTTCCCTGTAATTGCAATTCTCGCAACGATGCGATAAGCCGATCGTTGTCGCGTTGATGAAGACCAATCGAGGGCTCGTCCAAGATATAGCAAACGCCAACAAGACCACTACCGATGCAAGTCGCCAATCGAACTCGTTGCAATTCTCCGCCACTGAGCGTGTCCGCTGCGCGCGACAGAGTCAAATACCCCACGCCTACTTTGACCAGAAAACGTAAGCGATGCATCATCTCTGTGATAATGGGATTTGCAATCAGCGCTTTGTCTGGTCCGAATTCCAGTTTCTCAAACCACTCGAGCGATTGTTGAATCGACTGCGAACAAATTTCGAAAATTGACAGCTCCGAAATGCGAACCGACAAGGCCTCCGCGCGCAGACGAGCCCCCGCACATTGACCGCATGGTATATCTTGTCTCAGATTGGCCAAACTTGAACGAACCTCTTCGTCCGCGATTGAGGCAATCGATTCGAGCTCTTGGACTACTTTCTCCAAAAGTTGCTGGCGACTGGGTTCGTCAAGTTGGCTGGGCAACACAGAGACTGGCTGGCCATGGTGCCCCAACCAATCTCCTAGCGTCTGCAGTAGACGTTTCCTGTGTTTTCCAGGCAACTGTGGAAGGAATGAAAATGCCCCGCGGTTCAGCGGTTGCGTTTCGTCGGCAATCAATAACCCGCGGTCAAATCCCTGCTCGGTTCCTTGGCCCTCACATGCGGGGCAGGCACCGTAGGGGCTGTTGAAGCTGAATGTTCTCGGTTCGACCTCCTCGAAGCTGACCCCACAGTCCGGACAGGCGTACAGCGTACTAAAGAAGTCTTCTTGCCATCTGTTCTCACCGTCCATCTCTGCCGCTTGCGGAGTCAAATAACTGACGGAGGCTAGTCCGCTAGCTAAGCGAATCGCCAATTGCAACGACTCATCAATGCGGCTTTCCATGCCGGGCCTAATGACAATCTTGTCGACAACTGCTTCGATGGTATGGTTTTTGCGAATAGCAAGCTCGGGAACCGCATCGAGGTCCAGTAGTTCATTGTCTACTCGCGCGCGAACGAGTCCGGCTTTTCGAATGGCTTGAAGCGATTCGCGGTGGGCCCCCTTCCGACCGCGAACCACGGGTGCCATCAGCACCAACTTCGTACCTTCGGGCAACTGCATCAGTACTTGCTGGATCTGCTGGACCGACTGCTGCAATATGGGTTTGCCACACGTGGTACAGCTCGGAGTGCCAACACGCGCCATGAGCAAACGCAGATAGTCATAGATCTCGGTAACGGTGGCCACCGTGCTTCGCGAGTTAGCGATACCCGCGCGCTGGTCGATGCACAAAGTCGGCTGGAGACCTTCGATGCTGTCGACATCGGGCCGCTGCATCTGATTAAGGAACTGCCGAGCATAGGTTGACAAACTAGCAATGTACTGGCGCTGCCCTTCGGCATAGAGCGTGTCAAAAGCCAACGAACTTTTGCCACTGCCGCTCACACCGGTCAGAACAGTCAAAGCGTTATGCTCAATCGACAGCGACATATTCTTAAGGTTATGTGTGCGCGCACCACGAATTTCGATGGCCGTGGTGGGATCAGACCTTCTTGCCGTTGACCGTGTTTTCAATAGTGCGGGCCCAATACAAATTTCTGTCTCAGCATTGCCCTCAATTCGATATGTTTTTCAGCGCGATGGCCGCGGATGCAACGGCTGTGGTGTGCGCGCTTTCAAGCTCTCCCAGCATCGGCAACATAGGGCCAGTCTGGGCTATTCCAGCCAACTCTACCGCTCGATGCAAAACGCGAATCGGATTGATAGAGTTGCGCAAATCCTCCAAGCCACAAAACTCTTGTCGAATCTTTTCGGCTAGTTCGTAATCACCCACCTGGATTGCCCGCAACATGCTCATTGACCGCGCCGGATTGACGCACACACAACCACTGGTGAAGCCAGTGATCTCAAAATCGCGTAGGTGAATGATAGCAGGCTGCTCACCGATTCCACTGACAACGATTTCACCTGGCACTTCGGAAAGCACCTCGCGGAGATAGTCATCCTTGGAGGTATCCTCTCGCACTACTGCGTACTTAATCCAACTGATACTACCACTTCGATACATTTTTCCGACCACATCCGGAGAGAGCCAACGATCGTGCTTTAGATAAAGAACGATCGGCTTGCCGTAGGCATCGACGAATCGCCGAATCCCATTGGCGATGCCCGCCGAGTCCGCGATATCCTTTTGCGGCAAAATCATCACAGTTGGAAAATCAAAATCCCGCAGTACTTCTACTTGGTCCATCATAGTTCCAAAGGCCGGCCCCACCGACGGAACAACGAGCGTGCCCGCATCCACTATCTCAGTCAGCGTCTGCAGCAGTCTCGCGTACTCGCTTAACCGCACGTGATACAACACTGCGTTACCACCGTACAACAGCGTGTTAACTCCTCCTGCTTCAATGTGCTGTACGAGTTTCTTGTTTTCTGCAACATCAATTTTTAAGCCGGCATCGCGAGCCAAAGGTGGCACTGCAATAACGCTTTCAGCCAATCTTGCGGGAGTAATCGCACGTTTATCCATCGTATTGCACTTTAAAATTACTGGTACCTGGGGGGCTGTTGCTACATTCGCGTGGAGTCCGAAAACATCCGGTGGCGAGATTTTAGTTGCAACACAGCAGACTAGAAAGGACTATTTCCATTAGAATGGTGCGAATCGGCTCCGGACGTAAAATATTGACTCTTGGTGGTAGACGATTTACTGAGGCATCCGGGCTGTCCCTGGGATGGAATCGGGGCCATTCACGCCGAAAATCCAAAAGGTCAACTCAACAATTTACGACTCCATTTTTAAGCAGATGAGGCAAATGGATAGCATCGATTATCAGCCGAGAACCCGACTTGTTTTTGGCCAAAACGCGATCGATCGACTAGGTCAACTTGCAGCCGAGCTGGGTTGTTCGCGAGTGTTGGTTGTGAGCGACCATGGAGTTGTATCCGCTGGCCACTTCCAGCGGGGCGTGGATTCGCTGGTCCGTGCGGGCTTGAGTGTCGATGCATTTCTCGGCGTTCACGAGAATCCCTCTACCCAAGATGTGGCTGATGGAGTCGCGGTCGCTCAACGAACGCATCCCAATTTGCTGGTCGCCATCGGCGGTGGAAGTTCGATGGATTGCGCCAAAGGAATCAACTTCATTTATTCCTGCGGTGGGCGCATGGAGGACTACTGGGGAGTCGGCAAAGCAACAGCCGAGTTACTGCCCATGATCGCCATACCGACCACGGCAGGAACCGGCAGCGAAGCCCAGTCTTTTGCTTTAATCAGCCAGTCGGAGACCCACGTCAAAATGGCTTGCGGCGATCCGCGCGCCGCATTTCGTGTCGCCATATTGGATCCCCAACTCACCGTTACCCAACCGCCACGCGTTACCGCTCTCACCGGCATAGACGCCATTTCGCATTCTCTAGAGTCGCACGTTACCAGTCGACGCACACCGCTGAGCAATTGTTATAGCCGCAAAGCCTGGCAACTACTCAGCTCCGGCTTTCCTATCGTGCTCAGCGAGCCCAACAATGTAGAGGCGCGCGGGCACGTTCAGCTCGGCGCTTTTTTCGCCGGACTGGCTATCGAGACAAGCATGCTGGGGGCGGCACACGCGTTAGCCAATCCACTGACAGCTCGGTTTGGTGTCACGCATGGACAAGCCGTCGGAATGATGCTCCCGTCGGTCATTCGATTTAATGGGGCCAAAGTGGGAGCTCTCTACGACGAACTTTGGCGCGACGTTGCCGAGACCGAGCTTGGTAAGCGATTTCAAGCAGACGACGCCGCGAATTCGTTGGCGTTGCTCATTCAACATTTGGTGTCCATTTCAGGACTAGCAACCGAACTCGATCAAGTGGGGGTACCTACCGATGCACTCCCTCAGCTCGCCCAAGATGCAACAGGGCAATGGACGGGCACATTCAATCCGCGCCCACTTACTCTAAGCGATTTCCAAGAACTCTATTCCAACACGTTTGCGCAAAGGTACCCAGGCTAGGCAAACTCCGGGCCGTTGGCCCGAAAACTAGCATCGAATCTGGGCTATTCCTGCCGCCGGGTTCGTAGGAATTCGCCCAAGTGCGCGCCCGTTATCGACTCTTTGCATTGAGCAATCTCTTCCGGCGTGCCACTGGCCACCACTCGGCCACCGCTGCCGGCGGGCCCCGGTCCGATATCAATGATATGGTCAGCAACTGCCATCAAATGAAGATTGTGTTCTACAACGATTAGTGAATGGCCCGCCTCCAGTAGAGCATCAAAGCAGTCTAATAGCTGCACGATGTCGTTGGTGTGCAGGCCCGAAGTGGGCTCGTCCAACAAAAACAGGGTTCTGCGGCGACTTGCACTTGCCAGATAAGCCGCCATCTTCAAACGCTGCCCCTCACCGGAACTCAGCGTGGTTGCTGCTTGACCTAGCCGCAGATAATCCAGCCCCACATCGCTGAGCACTTTGAGCTTTTGTTGCACCTTTGCCGAGCCACGAAAAAACTGCCTGGCCTCGCTGACACTCAGTTGCAGAACCTCTGCAATATTTCGATCCCGATAGCGCACGTTGAGTATTTCGCGACGGTAGCGATCCCCACCACAGTCGCTACACGTCATCGTTACATCGGCTAAGAACTGCATGTCGATTTGCAAAACGCCATCGCCTTTGCAATTCTGGCAATAGCCCAGCTCATTATTAAAGCTGAAATGGCTAGCGCTCATGTTTCGGGTTCTCGCATCGATCGTCTCAGCAAAAACTTTGCGGATCTCATCGAATGCCTTGACATAGGTCACAGGATTACTCCGAGGCGAGCGGCTGATAGGACTTTGATCAACCAGGATACATTCGTCGAGCAATCCGCAACCTTCGATACTTTCGAAGGGAAGCGTCTCCACCATTTGTGTGGACAAGCGATTTGCTAAAGCTCCATACAGAGTATCTTGAACTAAGGAACTCTTGCCGCTACCGCTAACGCCTGTTACCAAACACAACACCCCAAGCGGGAAGTCGACGTCGATATTTTTTAAGTTGTTGCCGCGACAACCAGTTAATCTTAGAACTCCCTTGGAAGGCGTGCGGCGAAACGCAGGGAAGGGGAGCTGTCGGCTACCAAACAGATACTCCCCAGTGAGCGTGCGAGATTTCTGCAACTGTTGTAGCGTTCCACTAAACACTATTTCGCCCCCTTTGTCACCTGCCGCCGGCCCGACTTCGACAATCCAATCCGCCGCCTTGAGCAACATCTCCTCGTGCTCAATCATCACCACGGTATTTCCACGCTTGGTAAGACGCTCTATTGCACCCGAGAGCTGTGCCACATCATGAGGATGCAATCCGACAGAGGGTTCGTCGAGCACATACAGCATATTCACAAGGCTTGAACCGAGCGCGGCGGAAAGCGACGTCCGCTGCGCCTCGCCGCCGCTAAGTGTTCGCAGCGTGCGGTTTAACGAAAGGTAGCCCAGCCCCACCTCCAGTAAATATCCCAATCTCGCTTGCACGTGCTCGTAGGGATCATGAGCGATGATCTCTTGCGAGCTATTCACTGGAACAGCTTCCAGAAACTCGGCGAGCCGCTCGATCTCCATCTCGCACAGCTCCGCAAAGTTCTTTCCGGCAACTTGAAAAGCTAAGGCGAGTTGGTTCAGCCTGGATCCACCACATTGTTCGCAGCGCCGATAACTCCGCCAGCGCGACAGGTAAACGCGAATGTGCATTTTATATTTTTTGCGTTCCAGTGCCGCAAAAAAACCATTCAGCCCCGCAAATCCCTTGCTGGGCTCACCTTCGATGACCAGGCGAACGTGTTTCTTGGAGAGCTTTTTGAAGGGCACATCCAGCGGAAGCTCCAATTCGCCTGCCATATCCAACAACTCATCGACATGATGAGAATATGCGGGTGTGGACCAAGGCGCGATGGCCCCTTCGCGCAAGCTCTTACTCGTGTCGGGAACCACTAACTTCATATCCAGCTCAACGGTGTCCCCAAAACCTTCACAGGTCGGACAAGCGCCGAGCGGACTATTAAAACTAAATAACCGCGGCTGCGGGTCGGGGTAATTGATGCCGCAATTGGAACAGCGCAGATTTTGAGAAAAACGGATCGGTAACCATCCATCGAGTCCAGTTGCGCCTGGAGCCCGCCCCAAGAGTTCGAACTTGCGATCGTCCATCTCCGGACTCTGCGAATCCAGCAGTAGGGCCATTTCACCGGCGCCCCGTTCGAAGGCGGCTTCGATGCTTTCCGTCATCCTGTCCGATTGTTCACCTCCGCGCAATCGATCGACGATGACCCACACACTGCCATCAACCGGCACGGCGTCAGCGACCTGCAATCGTGCATCTTGCCCCAGATTAAAAATCTGACCAGCAACCATGATCCGCACGAATCCTGCTGCTTGCAGTTCGGCAAGCACCTCAGCTCGGTCCGCCACTCCAACCCAGCTCACCTCGAAGCCGATCATTAACCTTAAGGCTTGGGGAAGAGTTTCGATGAGCTTCGAAACAGACTGTGCGGAGTAGCGGAGAACGGGGCGCTGGCATTGGAAACAAATGGGCTCAGCCAACTTGGCGAACAGCAGACGAAGATAGTCCAGTGTTTCGCTGGCGGTTCCCACTGTGGTGCGATTTCCACGCGGCGCGTTTCCGCGCGTTACCGCCAGCGCAGGTGGCAAACCATCGATGCGATCGTAATCTGGTTTATCCAGCCGCTCGAGGAACTGTCTCGTATAGGCAGAGAAGCTCTCGATGTATCGCCGCTGACCTTCAGCATAGAGAGTATCGATGGCTAAAGAGGTTTTACCGGAACCGCTTACGCCGCAGATGGCAATCAGACATCCGCGAGGGATGTCCACATCCACATTCTTTAGGTTGTGGACGCGGACACCGCGCAGCTTTATTTCCGGTTTCTTCTGCTCCGAATCGCGGGCGTTCTTGCCCACAGCATCACACTTCCTTCGAATCGATCCAAGTCATCAACTTGCGCAGTCGTCGACCAACTTGTTCGATCTGCAAGTTGCGATCGCGGCGGCGAATCGCCTTGAATGACGCCGCACCTGCGCGATTTTCCAGGATCCAGTCGCGAGCGAATTCACCGTTCTGAATTTCCTTCAAAATCTGCTTCATCACTTTGCGTGTCTCGTCGGTGATAATACGAGGACCACGTGTGTAGTCGCCGTATTCTGCAGTATTGCTCACGCTGTAGCGCATGTAACTCAATCCGCCTTGATAGAACAGATCCACGATCAGCTTCAGCTCGTGCATACATTCGAAGTAGGCCATCTCAGGTTGGTAACCCGCCTCTACTAATGTCTCGAAGGCAGCCTTGACCAGCTCACTAACGCCTCCGCAAAGTACAACCTGTTCACCGAACAAGTCCGTTTCTGTTTCTTCAGCGATCGTCGTCTCGATGACACCACCGCGCGTACCACCGATACCCTTGGCGTACGCCAAGCCGATTTGGCGGGTCTTATCGCTGGCTCCATCGCCGAGCGCAATGAGACAGGGCACGCCACCTCCCTTGACATACTCGCTTCGCACCAGGTGTCCTGGTCCCTTGGGAGCAACCAATAACACGTCGACACCCTTAGGTGGTTCGACTTGACCGAAGTGTATATTGAAACCGTGGGAACACATCAGCACATTGCCGGGCTTGAGGTGCGGACGGATGCATGAGCGGAAAATATCGCCTTGCACTTCATCGGGCAACAGCACGTTGATAACATCAGCCGCCTTGACCGCGTCTTCTACCGGTGTGGGTTTGAAATTATGACTGACTGCCAGATCGTAGTTTGGACTTCCCTCGCGCTGACCGATAATAACCTTGCATCCACTATCGCGTAAGTTCTGGGCTTGAGCATGCCCCTGCGATCCGTAGCCCAGGATGGCAACAGTCTTATCCTTCAAGTGCGATAGGTCGGCATCATTGTCGTAGTAAATCTTGGCTGTCATATTTATTTCTCTCTTTTTGCAATGTGAACTAGGGGTAGTTTGGTCTTCTGAACGGTAAAGGGAAGGTTGACGGGGTCAAACGAGTCGACAGTCCGACTCCGACGCCCACCAGACCCAGACGCTGGCTGAATTAGTTGGAGGCTTCGTCGGGAGCAAGGGACTCAGCACCGTTTGTGGTCTGTCCACCTCGAACCAACGCGATTCGCCCGGTGCGAACGAGTTGGGTGATGCCGTAGGGCCGCATGCGATCGATAAAGGCTTCGACCTTGCTTTCTCGGCCTGAGATTTCGATCATGACTTCTTCGGATCCAACATCCACGATGGAGCCACGAAATATCTGCACGAGCTCAAAAATTTCGCTACGCTGGGAACCTTTGGCTGCCTTGACGCGGAGCAGCATGAGATCGCGTTCGACAAAGTCTTTGGCGCTAATATCTTCGACTTCGACGACGGTTACGACTTTTTCGAGCTGCTTGCGCACTTGATCCAGGACGCGGTCGTCGCCGACAACAACAAATGTCATCCGGGACAGCTCGGGCGTCTCGGTTTCGCCTACAGCCAGGGAATGGATGTTGTAACCCCGCGAGGCCAGCATACCCGAAATATGGGACAAGACGCCGGGGACATTTTGCACAAGAGCCGACAGAAGGTGCCGCATTGGATTCTTCCTAAAATTCGCCTGTTCTAAAAGTCCAACGTTGGACTGGCCTACCCTCGAAGCTCAACAAGCACAAAAAACGGAAAGCAGAATGATACAAGCCAGCCCGACATTGCTCAAGGATAGGCTTTATCAGCTCCGCTGCCGTCGGCGATGCGGGTGTTATCGCACCACGGAAGTTCGAGAGCAGGCACGGAAACGAAAAAAGCCGCGGTTTTGGCCGCGGCTTGTGAATTTCACAGCTTGAGGTGCTTTACCACCACCAAGCCGGTCCTTCGCCAGCCGCCTTTGCGTGGACAACTTTCACACTGTCGTCCACCCTGGCCTGCTCGCTAACCACTTTCCATGGATTGAGCTCCACACCACCGCTGGCAGAGACTGTCCAGCCCACGCGCCCCTTTACAAAGCTGCATTCCGGTGCAATTGTTTTCGGGGTCATGTGGGTTGGCGTTGGCAAAGCTCCAGCTTCTCCTGTCAGCAATCCGAAGTCGCAGCCGGCAATCTCTGCAAGTTTATGACCACTGATCACCGTGGCGACGATGTTCAGATCCATAACATTGCGAAGATCGCCGAAGGCTGCGTTGTGCCCACACAGGTCGTCGAATTTCTCTGTAAACATTTCAGCCCAACGTTGGGCAATTTTGTTGGCCTTACCCGAACCCGTTCGAGCACCGCCGAGGTCAACCAACTCGTCTTCCGTCAACGCCTCCACGCCACTACCGGTTAACTTCCAAGCCAACATATCATCGCTATGCAGAATTGCATCGTACTTGCACGACATCCACCAGCGCGGCTGGGCGCCTTTGCTTCCGCCACCATCGCGGATCATTTCCATGTAGCTTTGCAAACCAGCCACCGGCGATTCTTCTAAATTCATCGCCAGACGCTTCATACGATAATCGGCGGCAACCAAAGTTTGTGCCATTCGCGAATCGCCCGACACAGTAGTCAATTTAACGATTTGCGGGCCAAAGGCTTCACGCATGGCCGCTTCCATCGATTGTGGATTGAATCCGGGACCGGTACTGCGAACCTGGGAAAGAAGTCGATTCAGCCGCAACTCACCCTCTGGCGTAGGATCGATCGACACCGAGATTGCCTGCCGACGGCTGGCTTCAGTAGTTCGCATGGCCGTCAGAAGATCTTCCAGCTGCAGCACTGGTTTGCCGCTTTTGCTGCCAACCACGCTGGCATCCTCACGGACCACCCACCCCTCAGCTGGACCGGCCAAAACGATATCGTGCTTCTCGGGATACACGAAGACATACTCGACCCGCTGCAAGCCCGCCAAATAGAGCACGTCTTCCGATAGCGGCTTGTCCTCGGATATCGCTTTTGCAATCTCAGCTTGTAATTTGCTGAGCGAAACCATCCGCAGTTCGCTAGTGGAGGCTAGGTCTCCGGCGGGCGCCTGGACTGCATTCTTCAAATCACGCAGCCACCCATCTCGCTCCGTCGCGCTCGCGTTTCGAACAGCGCCATCCGCATCGATACTAACACCACCCACAACTCCCAGACGTGTGCCCAAGCCACCAAACCCGAACTGCGCTTGCACGGGACATGCAAAGCAGGCCAAGATGGCAGTGGCAACAATTACTCGTTGCGCGATGCTAGACAAAATTTGACCGTTAATCATTCTCTGGCTCCGGAGAAGATCTCTAATGAACTAAGAATTCTTGCAGCGTCTAGGACGCGCCTCACAGCTCGTCAGTTAAGATCTAAGATGCTGGCGATTTAGACAAGACACTCTATAGATTACTTGGCAGCTGCAGCCAATGCAACAAACATCCTCACAAGCTTACCTGATCATTCAACTCGGTAATCGGTGGACGGACGTACTGCGTCTCCAGAAGGAAACTATTTCGATCGGTAGATCGTCCGAAAACCAAATTGTAGTTCGCGATGAACGCGTCAGCCGAAAACACGCCGAAATATACCACGAAGTGGGGGTGTGGCATGTTCGCGACCTGGGTTCGCGGAACGGCACGCAGGTAAACGACGCTTCTATTGAGGGAGCACATCCGCTGAGCGAGGGCGAGTCCATCGGCGTAGGTGGCTGTCGCATTACGTTTTCCCATAGCCTCAATGGAGGCTTTTCAGCTAGCCGCGGGCTGACAACGCGCGCTGCTGATTCCCTGGGTGGGCAGGCGACCCAGGAGCTGGCGGAAGTTCCCACCATAGTAAACCGCCGATCTCGCTCCCAATGGTCATCCGAGTCCCATCACTTTTCTTCGAGAAACAACACAGCAAAACAGACCGACGAGCGCTGGAATTTTTTCTATCGACTGGTATTCGACTTGGTAGGTTGCGAATCTCGGGAGCAAGCTGCTCAAGTTGCCTTGGAGCGATTGTTGGAACAACTGGGCGTCAACTCCGGCGGAGTTGTCAGCTTGGAACAGCTCGAGAGCGCCTCGGCTGCCGACGCCCCAAATGGATACGACCCTGAAGCCAGCGAGACATTGCCTGCCACTCGTCCGCGCGACCTGCCTCCGCTAAGTGTGCTGGCGGCACGTCAACCCGATGGCGGCAGCTACCGCCGCGTCAGCGATTTCTTGGTGGAAAACATCCTGCGTGATCAGCAAGCGGTTTTGGCCCGCAACGTCATGGATGACTCAAAACTTTCGCTCGTCCAACAATCATCGCGCCGCGAAATCGTCAGTATTATCTGTGCTCCGCTGAAGGTCCAAGAAAAGGTCTTTGGCCTGTTGCATGTCTACTCGTCGGGCGACGAGCGTATGCTAACAGACGTCGACCTCGATCTAACGGTCGGTGTTGCGGATAATCTGGCGATTGCATTGTCGCGACAGCAAACCAACGAGCGACTGAACCAAAGCCTGCTGCAGAGTCGTCGACGCGTGCATCAGCTTCAAGAGCAGCTCGACATCTCCATTGAAATGGTGGGACACAGTCAAGCATTGAAGAATGTTCGGCAAGAAATTCGCCGCGCAGCGCCCACCAAAGCAACCGTATTGGTACGGGGCGAGAGCGGCGTAGGCAAAGAACTGGTAGCGCGCGCTATTCACAATTTGAGCACGCGGCGCGATGGACCTCTCGTATGTCTAAATTGTGCAGCCTTAGCCCCCACGTTGCTTGAAAGCGAACTGTTTGGCCATGAAAAAGGTGCTTTTACCGGCGCCACCGATCGTAAGATTGGCAAGTTCGAAGCTGCCGATGGTGGAACAATTCTATTAGATGAGATTGGCGAAATGCCCATCGAACTCCAAGCCAAGTTTCTTCGCGTATTGGAAGGCCAACCCTTCGAACGACTCGGTGGCTCCAAAGCTATCCGTACCGATGTGCGTGTTTTAGCAGCTACCAATCGCGATTTAGAACAAGCTGTCAAGTCCAAAGACTTCCGCGCTGATTTGTACTATCGGTTGCGTGTGATAGAGATCAGCGTGCCTCCACTTCGCGAGCGATTGGAGGATGTCCCACCGCTGGTCGAGTTCTTTCTAGATCAGCTTCGATCCCACGCAGGCCGCAGATTGACCGGCATCGAACCCAGTGCGCTCGAGTTCTTGTCTCGACACTCGTGGCCTGGCAACATACGCGAACTTCGCAATGTGATGGAACGCGCCATCGTCCTCGGTAGCGATTCGACCATTGGTATCCGAGACTTGAACATCTCAACCTTAGGCGATCGCCCTCCGGCCATCAGCCCTCACACGCCCAACCAAGCTATGACCACAGCGGAATTTCAGCCGATGTCGCTAGCTGATTTGGAAAAGCAGCACATTCACGCAATGCTCGAGTTCACCGGCGGAAACAAAACGAAAGCGTCTCAATTGCTGGGTATCGAACGCTCGACCCTCGATCGCAAACTGAAACGCCTGGACTAGGCCGCCTCTCCACGGCTGACACAGCCTCGGTGTAAATGACGGGCGGACTATACCAAGACCTGCAAGTTTGCAATATTCTCGTACCTGGACTGGTCTAACTGGCTTATCTTCAATAGAAACTTCACATGTCGCTTGTAAATGTTTTAATGGTCGGCACGGGTGAATACACGACTGGCTATGTGCACGGAAATCCATCGAATTCCGACAAGCGCGCAGGCGTCGTCGCGTTAACGCTGTTTGATCTGCGACGCCGCGGTAAAGTTGGCGAGCTTTCCATGGCGGGCACCAATGGCGCAAAATTCCCAGGCATCCGCGCACACTTAACCAGCGCCATCGCAGCCGCTTATCGCGACATGGCTATCGACTTCAGTAGCTTTCCAGCCGAGCACGTGACGAGCGATCCAAGTGCTTACCAAGCCGCTCTGGAGCCCCTACAGGCGGGCGACGTAGTGATTATTTTCACTCCGGATGACACCCACTTTCAAATTGCTCTCGACGCAGTTCGCGCTGGCTGCCATGTGTTAATTGCCAAGCCTATCGTCAAGACTCTCGCTCAACACTTACAGCTCATCCAAGCGGCGGAGCGTCAGGGCACACTGGTTGCCATGGAAGTTCACAAGCGGTGGGATCCCATTTATGCCGACGCACGCGATCGCATCCGAGGCTTGGGTGAATTCAGTTTTTTTCAAGCCTATATGAGTCAACCAAAATCGCAACTCGACACATTCCGGTCTTGGGCGGGCAAATCGAGCGATATCAGTTACTACCTGAACGCACACCACATCGACTTTAATGCTTGGGCGGTTTCCCAATTCGCGCGGCCACGATCGGTTTACGCTACCGCCGCTACCGGCTGGGCACGGGCGCAGAGCATCCCCACCGAGGACACGATCACATTGACAGTCTCCTGGGAGAATTTCCAATCAGGGAATTTAGCCACGGCCATCTATACTTCGTCCTGGATCGCGCCGAAAGCCGACGCTCACTCACAACAACGCTTCTTTTATATGGGGCATCGCGGCGAAGTCACCGTAGATCAAGCTCATCGCGGCTACTCCATAGCCACCGATGCCCAAGGATATGCGTCTGCAAACCCGTTATTCATGAAATACGCCCCTGATAGCGACGGCTATTTTGCGGGACAGGGCGGCTACGGTTACCGCAGCATCGAGGCGTTCGTGGATGCCGCCAATGCCATTCGAAACCAAGGAGCCTCGGCCTCTGGCTTCCTTGGCAAGCTCGCGACTCTCCAGGAAACAGCAATAGTGACTGCAGTCCTCGAAGCCGGACGACGCAGTTTGGATGAAGGCCGAGCCATACACATCGAATACGATCAACAGAATCCCTGCGGATTTTCGGCTGCCTAGTCCACTGCGATCGAAACAACTGCATTCTGTTTCCATCGGGCCCCTTGTTGGACATTCCTCAGCCGCGGTTTAATGAGCGAAAACCGTGGCTGCGGCGAGAGAAAGGACAAACCCAGCTGGATGCGCTTCCAGCCTGAGCCCCCCCCGTAACAACAACGTAGTCCGCTCATCCGCACACCAGCTCGTCCCTGCTGCGACGTCTCAGTCGAGTAAGCGACCATCTGCAAATAAGTTGCCGAATTAGCCGGAACGCCAAGGCTCACAGAGTTTGGCCGCCATCGACGACCAAGAGCTGACCAGTCGTCATCGATGTGCCGGTCGCCAAATAGACCACGGCATCGGCAATTTCGTCCGGCTGCGAAGGGCGTGGTATCGGGTAATGCGCGGTCATCTCATCTAGGTCCCAGTCTTTATTGCCCTCGCGAATCCAGCGTGTATCGATAGGACCTGGCAACACGCCGTTGACACGAACTTTCGGAGCCAGCGCCACAGCCAAGGATTTTGTCAATGTATTGAGCGCCCCTTTGCTGGCCGCATAGGCTACACACGATCCACGACCGGTCTGTCCAGCCACCGAGCTGACATTAACCACCGAGCCCTGGCTACTGGCACTGAGCATTTCCGCGGCCGCGCGAATACAAAAGAAAGGACCCTTCAAATTGACCGACAGTATCCGATCCCACTTTTCGCCATCCATATCCGCTAAGTTTTTCAAGGGCACAAAATGAGTGACGGCTGCATTGTTTACCAATACATCTAGGCGGCCAAATCTCTCGCGGATTGCCGCCATCATCTCGGTGACCTGCATCTCATCTGCCACATCGCAACAAACAAGTAGCGACTCGCCTCCCCTGTCAGCAATCAACTTTTCGACATCTATGGCATCGGATTTGCTGCGAGAATAATTGACAACAACTGCGTATCCCAATTGCACAAACCTCAACGCGCAGGCTCGTCCGACTCCAGTCGCCCCCCCCGTGATCAATGCGACAGGGCGTGGGCTGGCCGTACCCGAATTTGACATGACTAATCCTCCACGACACACCCTGTTTCAAAAATCCAACTGCGAGTTTTGTAACACTATTGTTCAGTTTTCGCTATCTCACGCGGGCTTGCTTGATTACCTGCAATGTCCAACGTCGAATTACCAGTTGAATTGAAATTGCCTGGAACGGTATTTTCTTGGGCTCAAGGCACTTGCGAACGGCAGCTTTGGCACAGTCTATGCACCTTGCATACACACTGATTGGCACTCGCCCAGTGAGTTGCAGCGTTATTGAATGCTGTCGCGGAAAAACCAGCCTGTGCGGAAACTTACCACGGAACCTTTATCACAACGGAGAAATCGCAATGAGCAAGTTAAAAATCACTTTGGCATTAGCCGCTTCACTCGTACTCGGGGCCATCGTTGCCACTCATACGCATGCACAAGTATTTGTTTACGGCCCGTCCGTCGGTGTGCGAGTTGCGCCGGTGATCGCTCGTCCGTATCCAGTTGTTTATGCGGCTCCCCGGGTGATGGCCCCTCCCGTGGTGTCCTACAGCGCCTACCGGCCCGTTGTTGCCGCTCCGATTTACAGTCCGGTAGTGCGAGTTCGCCCGGCAGTCATCGGTCCCGGTATTGGCGGTTACCCCAACGTGTATGTGCCTGGCCAGCCAGTTCGCAACGCGCTACGTTTTACAATCCCTTAAGGCGGAACTTGGTCGTGCCGGGCGTCAACCGATTTTCACAGTCCAGCGCGTTGCTTCTGACGGTGGTATTTCAATCCGGGAATAAAGAAGCACGCTGCGGACACAATGCCGAAGATCAGGTGGGCCATCTCGGGAAAGATGGCCATGAGAAAACTTGTAGCAAGCAGGCAGGCAGACTGAATGTAGAACCAGCCTGCCAGAATTCCAGCTTTGATGAAGAACATCATCGCGCTAACTATGCCTAGAATGGGCGACAACTGCAGCGGCTCCAATTGCATCAGCCATTCCAACGGCGTCAGCGCAGCGATCGCCAGCAAGCTGGCTCCCCACACATGCGCGATTTGACGTTCGACAAAGGTAACAGGACCCATCCGATGCCGCAGCGCCCAGAAGACAAAAGCCCACGTTCCTAGCCCGAGTATCCATAAGCCGGCATAGCTCATGCGGCTGGTGACATCCAGCCAATGGAGCGCTTCGGTCGCAAAGCTAACGATCAGCAGAACTAGGCTATGCCACATCCAGAGCAGCCCCCAATTCTCTAGCACGGCCGCATGATGAGTTTCGCGAAACCAGCGCGCAACCACTTGCCCAAGCTTTCCGCTCCGCGCTCGCACTGGTTCGTCGCGCAAGAAGGACTCCAGATCGTCCGCCATTTCGCCCGCCGTCGCGTACCGCAGGTCCGGGGGCTTTTGAATACTGCGTTGCACGATCATCTCGAGATCGCGATCGACACTTGGCTCCAGAAGACGGACCGCTGGCGGATCGTGCTCGAGTACTTGCAGGGCCAACTCAATAGGCGATTCTGCCACGAAGGGAGGACGACCGGTCAATAAGTGGTACAGCACAGTACCAAGACTATAGATATCCGATCTCGGCCCCAACTGCGAGGAGCGTCCGCTGGCTTGTTCGGGCGACATGTAACTAGGCGTGCCTATGATGGCTCCCGAACGAGTGAGGTTATCGCTCGAATTGGAAAACTTGGCGAGCCCAAAATCTGTAACGTGCACTTGGTCACGTATGTCAATCATGATATTGGATGGTTTGATATCGCGATGCAAGACGCCTTTTTGATGAGCAAAGTCAATCGCCCGGCACACAGCGATCATGATCCGCGCGGCAGCACGTTGGGGAAGCGGACCTTGCTTCAATCGCTCGGCTAAGGTCTCACCACTTACGAACTGCATACTAAAAAACGGGTGTCCCTGGAACTCGCATACTTCAAAGATCGACACGATACTTGGGTGTTCCAACCGCGCCGTGGCTTCCGCCTCTGCAAAGAATCGCTTGCGATTCTCATCGCTCGCCGGACGATTCTCGTGAATCATTTTTACCGCGACCGTGCGATTTAGGCTGACCTGACGGGCGCGGTAAACGACTCCCATGCCGCCACGCCCGATAACATCGAGCAGTTCGTAGTCTCCAATTGTATATGGCAGCGAAGGCACAAACAGGCTTGACTGGTACTGATCGGTCAAGCCTGTCGTTGCATCGACTTTGCGGGCCTGCGCTGCCGCTGCATCCGTTACTATCAAAGCTCCCCAGAGTTCTGCCAGGTCGTCGCGAAAACGAGGATGTTCCGCACAAATCGTTTCGAAACTGAGCAATTCTCCCGCTTGGAGTCGATCCACTAAGCTACTGATTAATCCTGCCAATGCGCTTTCGTGCTCATCTACTGGACTCAGCTCTTGTTTTGCAGGCTCAATTTCCATCGTACCTAGTCATCATTCATCGTCGCTGCCCGTCTGGTTAAGCACGGCCCTCAGCCGTTTCAGAGCCCGTAGGTAGCGCATGCTCGCAGCCGGCTCCGTTAACTCAAGCGCCTGGGCAATTTCCTGGTTTGAAAGTTGTTCGTAATGCCGCATCAGGACAATCTCGCGGTCTCGGTCTTCCAATTGTGCAATGGCCGCCTGTATTCGCATAGCCAGTTCGCGCTGCGTAGCTTCTGCCGCCGGCGTGAGTTCGCGATCGCACAACTGCGCCGCTAAATCGATGGTGGATTGGTCGACATCGCCTTGGAACGCCAGCTGTTGTTCGCGATCTACACTGCGTTTTGCTGAACCGCGGTGGCGGCGATGGGCATCGATAATGCGATCCTTCGCGATCTGGCGAATCCACAAATGAAACGCCATAACTGGATTTGCCAAGTAATCCTGCAGCCTACGGTTTGCCTCGATCATGACATCCTGAACCACGTCGCTCACATCGACGCGGCGCAAAATCCGCTGGTCTAATCGCATGCCTATCATCCTCCGGAGCGAATCCCGGTGACGATCAAGTAGATGCTCAACGGCTCGATTATCGCCTTCGCGAGCCTCTAAGAGCAGTTCCTTGGTCTGTTGGCCGTCGGGCCAGATTGAGTTTGACATGATTTCGTTCGGTTAACGGTTATAAGGACAGTCTATGTTAACTCGTTTAGCTTCCAGAAAGTTCGTTGTCCCCACAAACAGCTTCTAAGTTTTTCAGATTAAGATTGATAGCAGGCTGATTTCGGCGAGCCTTGCTTGGTCGCCGCCGCTTTCAGTCGACAACACTGAAAAAAACTGCACGGCTTTGCAATTCGAGTATCCCGGGGCTCATGCGAGTGGTGCTGTCCAACTAGGCTGAAGTATCCTTGGGTTCTTTCCGCAATATTTTATCGATCGGCAAACATGCATAACGCAAAATTAGTTTCATGCCTTTCTGCGCTCGGCCACTGGTTTGCACTATTATGTTTTTGGAATGCAATTTCAGTCTCGCTCGCCGTAGCAGACCAAACCGACACGGCACCTGACGTGGGCGTACGCTTTCAACCGCCGAGTTTGGTATTGCTCAAGAACGCGCATATCGTCATCAACTCAACCAAGTCTCTCGATGCTGGCAGTCTGCTGATTCAAGACGGCAAAATATTGGCCGTCGGCAACAATTTAGCCGAACCGGCAGGCGCGGAAATCGTCGATTGCGAAGGAAGTTTTCTGTACCCTGCGTTTGTCGACGCGATGGTTGAATTAGATGCAAACGAATTCGATACCCCAGCAGCCTACTGGAATACAAGCGTAAAGCCAGAAAGGAGTATGTCGCGAGTCGTCAAACTTGAAAAATCCCAATTCGAGAATCTGCGCAAAGCAGGTATCGGGCTCATTTTGGCGGCGCCCAAAGATGGCATCATCAAAGGTCAGAGCTGCGTATTAACGACTGCAGAGGCCCCACTTGCCGATACTCTGTTAAAGAGCGATGTGTTCCAACACATTCGCCTCTATCCCAACCGAGGATCTTCGGAACGCTATCCGAATAGCCCAATGGGCGCTACTGCATTGGTGCGTCAATCATTATTGGATGCGGACTGGTATCTACGCGCTCTGCAGGCTGCCAGCGCCAACACGGCAATCCCACATCCAGACCACAATGCTTCTCTGGCAGCTCTGAAAACGACTGTACGTGCACAACAAACTGTGGTCATCGATGGCACCAACGAGCTTTATGCACTCCGTGCCGATCGTGTGGCGAACGAACTTTCGCTGAAACTAGTCGTTCGTGGTTCTGGACGCGAATACCGCCAATTGGAGGCGATATCAGCAACGGGCCGAACCTTCATCATTCCGGTGAATTTTCCGGATGCTCCCAAGGTCAACTCCGAATCAGAGATGACCGATGTCAGTCTGCAGACGCTCATGCATTGGCGGTTAGCTCCTGAGAATCCAGGCCGTCTAGAAAAAGCGGCAGTACGTTTTGTTCTCTCTGCGGACGGTCTAGACAAGCCCACAGAGCTACTGTCCAAAGTACGCATTGCAATTGAAGCAGGGCTCTCGGAACAAAAAGCGCTCGAAGCTCTGACCATCGCCCCAGCCCAATTACTCGGCATCGAACATCTGGCGGGTTCGCTCGAAGTTGGAAAGCTCGCCAATGTTCTAATAACCAGTGGGCCTTTGTTCGATAAGAAAACGGTAATTGAAGAGACGTGGGTGCAAGGCGATCGGCATCAGTTCGGTCCCAAGCCGAAAACCGAGATCCATGGTCGCTGGCAGCTCCATTTGGATGAATCCTCGGCACAGTTGGCTACTTCTGCACAGCTAATTTTGGAAGTCTCTGGTAAGTCAGACAAACTGACAGCAAAAATCGGCTTACCTGCTGCCTTCGACAAGCAACCCAATTCCGATCGGACCGCCGCTGTTGCGAAAAGCGACGAACCAAATTCCACCGAGAACCAAGCAGCCGAAGAGAAACTACCGCAAACGCAGCCGAAAACAGCTCCAGCCTTGGAACTCAAAGAGCTCTCCTTCAACAGTTATCGGCTGACAGGCACTTTCGAAATCCCCGAGAAGTTCGCATTGCAGGGCGTTGCCGAAAAGCCAGCCGGACGCGGCTGGCTTACCCTAGTCCATCTTGAAGCTGCCATCGAAGTCACGCTACTTTGGCCAGACTCGTCGACAACCACATTCACAGGCACCGCAATCCCCGATGCGGTCTCTGTGGCAAACGAAGTCAAAGCAGATGAGCCACAAGCCAAAATCGTCAGCCAATCCAATGAAAAACTACCGAAAGCGAACGAGGAGGAGAAAGCAGAGGAGACATCCCCAGCATTAACGGGCGTCGATTGCAAGATCAATTACCCGTTGGGAGCTTTTGGACGAACTGCTCCACCTACACAACCCGAAATATTATTGATCAAGAACGCAACTCTCTGGACCTGTGGAGATGCGGGAGTATTGGAATCCGCGGACCTATTGGTTCAGAAGGGAATTATCGCCGAGGTCGGAAAGAATCTCATGGTACCCGCTGGTGCCATCGTGTTTGATGCTACCGGCATGCATGTTTCGCCGGGAATTATCGACTGCCATTCGCACATGGCGACCGACGGGGGAGTGAACGAATCTGGTCAAGCCATTACGGCTGAGGTACGCGTTGGCGACTTCATCGACTGCAATGATATTACGATCTATCGTCAGCTGGCTGGCGGAGTAACTACAGCCAATATTCTTCACGGTTCTGCAAATCCTATCGGCGGTCAAAACCAGGTTATCAAACTTCGCTGGGGCAGTCTCGATGAAGAGCTGAAAATGCAGGAGGCACCTGCCGGGATTAAATTCGCGTTAGGCGAAAACGTAAAGCAAAGCAGCCGCGAAGGCAGTACTCGATATCCACAATCTCGAATGGGAGTGGAAGAGATTTTGCGAGATCGCTTCGAAGCGGCGAGAGCATACCAAAGCCGCTGGCAGAGTTGGCGTCAAGGCTCCTCCGGATTACCACCACGTCGGGATCTCGAACTAGAGGCGATTGCTGAAATCCTCGATCGAAATCGCTGGGTGCATTGCCACAGCTATCGCCAAGACGAGATTTTAATGATCTTGCGATTACTCGACGAGTACAAAGTCACCATTGGCTCCCTGCAACATATCCTTGAGGGCTACAAAGTGGCGGATGCGATGGCGGCACACGGAGCGACCGGCTCTAGCTTCTCCGATTGGTGGGCTTACAAGGTCGAGGTCCAAGATGCGATTCCGTACAACGGTGCTCTTATGCACCGCGCCGGTGTGGTTGTCTCGTTCAATTCCGACGACGCCGAGTTGGCGCGACATCTAAATCACGAAGCCGCTAAAGCAGTGAAATATGGCGGTATCGAGCCCAGCGAAGCACTTAAATTCGTAACGCTCAACCCTGCTAAACAATTGCGAATTGATTCGTGGGTTGGATCGCTCGAGCCGGGCAAGCACGCAGATTTCGTCATATGGAATCGATCTCCGCTCTCAACTTTGTCCATGTGCATGCAAACTTGGATTGATGGTCGGAAGTACTTTGATCGCGGCGAGGACTTGGCGCAGCGCGAGTCTGATGAACTTCTACGAAGAAAACTAGTGCAATTAGCGAACTCAAAAGCAACAGGCAAAGGCGGAGAAGCTGACGAAAAAGACCCGTCGCTTTGGTGGGCTCGACATGACGAGTTCTGCCATCATGGGCACGATGAGCACAAACATCACTAGCACGCCGTAACCCTATCGCAACTTCGCAAACTTTTAATCGGGCTTATAGAGAGATGATTCATAAACTTAATTGGCTGGCGATAATTCTGGCGCATGGAACTTTGCTTTTGCTGGTTGAATTGCAAGCATCCGATCAGATTCCGGGCGCTGCGCAATCCAAACCGATCGCCATTGTTGGTGCGACGCTACATACGATTTCTGGAGAGGACTTGCAATCTGGCACCATCGTGTTCGCGGACGGAAAGAT
This sequence comes from Pirellulaceae bacterium, assembly GCA_041736515.1. Taxonomy (GTDB): domain Bacteria; phylum Planctomycetota; class Planctomycetia; order Pirellulales; family Pirellulaceae; genus Aureliella. The sequence goes on along the minus strand of JBGSTP010000242.1, from coordinate 46,139 downwards.
TACCCAGATTGGCTCGAACGGGGCCTTGCCGGCTGACACTGAAATCATCGAAGCTCATGGAAAACATGTCTATCCGGGCTTGATTGAGAGCAGTTCGGATTTGGGTTTGGTAGAGATCAATTCTATCCGAGCGACAATCGACTCGAGCGAAACAGGGACGTTGAACCCCAACGTGCAGGCGCTCACTGCCTTCAATCCTGACAGCGAACTCATTCCCGTAGCGCGTGCCAATGGCATCCTTCTGGCAATTAGTGCTCCCGAGGGTGGATTGTTGGCAGGGAGATCATCGCTACTGATGTTGGACGGATGGTCGCGCGACGACATGACCCTCAAGCAGGACACGGGCATGCATGCCCGCTGGCCGCGCAACGACATCGATTTGAAAGAGTTTGCCGAATTCTTTGAGCAGGCGAAACGGTACGCCGCCGCAGCCAGCATCACGACAGACGCTCCCCGGCGCGACCTGCGACTCGAAGCCATGGCCCCGGTGCTCAGCGGGAAAATTCCGCTGATTGTCAAAGCAAACGAAGTCGATGACATCCGGTCTGCGATCGCCTTCCAGAAGCGAAATGGCATCAAGCTAATCATCGAAGGCGGAAGCGATGCATGTCTGTGCGCAGAGCTGCTCAAGAAGGAGCACATCGCAGTGATTGTGAGTAGTGTCTACAACATTCCCAGCCGTCGGCACAGCGCCTACGACGAAGCCTACACCCTTCCAAAACGGCTCCACGATGCCGGCATCGCTTTCTGTATCTCCGCCGGGGGACGTTTTGGTGCGAATGGCATTCGCAACCTGCCCTACAATGCCGCTACCGCCGCCGCGTATGGCCTGCCTGAATCCATGGCGCTTCGCGCTATTACATTGAGCCCGGCGGAAATTCTGGGTGTGAGCGACCGAGTTGGAGCCCTGCATGCTGGCTTGGATGCAACGCTCTTCGTAGCCGATGGCAATATTCTAGAGACGCCGACGCAAGTCGAAATGGCATTCGTTTCAGGACGACGCGTTGACCTGAACAGCCGTCACACGCAGCTCTACCACAAGTACTCCGAAAAATACCGCCGCCTGGGCGAAAACGGTTCAGAGTAGGAAGCTATTCCTCAACTATCGCTTCGGTAGCCTGCTGCCGCGAATCAGTTTGAGGCTTCAATACCAATCCAGCTTGCAACAGTGGCTTGATACTGGTGATCGCATCGTATCCCCAGATAACTCCCACGAAAAAGGATGCTACGGTAGCAACCAGACCAATGTTCACATTGAGCCCGTTGATTCCAATCAAGACTGCACCCACAACCAACCCCACAAACGAAATCGCTGCTTTAAGAAGGATGCTACTAAGATGGCGTTGACGCGTGCTCTTGTGTATGGCTGTGCGTGCTGACGAATTTGCCAATTCTCGCATAGCTGCCAAGTTTTTGGATTGCTCTGGGGCCAATGCTCGCGGCATATACTTTTCTGGATCGAAGGGCTCCGTGATGTCTTCAAAAGTGTTTTGTGTTGTCGGTGCAGAAGTTACTCCCACGGTAAGCGGCGGTGCGGTTGGTCTTTCATTACGGGTTGGATTCAACTCGGCTACTGGCTTGGCTGGGGATTGTTGGCTTTTGGGGAGCTCGACTTCCTCCTCAGGAACACCTCTCATTCGTGCCAACAACTTTTTCATGTAGTCTTCGACACTGTCCTCCTCCACATCGCTCAATTCGTCGTTGGCGGAAAGCCCCGCCGACATCGGTTCAGCCTGCAATTCCACAACCTCAACTTCAGAGTTACTCTCTAGCCCGTCGAGAAGAGAATCTTCTTCCTTCTCGACGTGCCTCGACCCGGACTCTGCCCCCAGTCCATAAAACTCGGGCTCAGCCGCACGCTCCGGAAGAATCTCCGCCGGTGGAGCTGCCGCGTCTGAAAAGCTTTCTCGTTCAACGTCAGACGCGATGGCCCCTAAGCCAAAGAACTCCTCCGACTCAGGATGGTTGGCAGGCTCTACTGCGGAGGAGATACTGGTTGGCGCTGCGGAAGGAGTCGCGGTCGATTCGAATGCATCGGAGAATCGCTTAAGAAGTTCCCGCTCGGCAACCTGATCTTCAAATCCTTGGTTCGATTCATAACCCAAGATATTCGCATGTGGATTCGAAAAGTCCAATTCGGCAGCAGCTAGAGTGTCTTGCGTATTTCTATCCTCTCCATCATCTACCCACCAGCTCGGCAACGCCCCCACGGGATCACTGGCTACTTGCGCCTCATCCATGATTTCGTCTGCCGCGCTACGCTCATCGTGGGCCACGGAATTCAAACGGTAATCAGATTGCAGGATCTCAGGAGTGTGAGGGACATCAGCTAGCTGCTCGAGATATCCGTCATTTACCAAACCTTCGACCGCTGCATCCTCGGTGCCCGACACCGCTCGTTCACTCCATGCTGGCCATTGAGGTGTTGGTGCCAGGGGGTGCTCGAGTACTTCAGCCGATATACCACCAAACAAGAATTCTTCATTGTAATTGGCAGCAGGGATTGGCTCGGTTTGCGATGGAGACTCCCACACTGGAGCTGCGGGTTGAGCAGGTGCCTGAGAGGCAGCAGAATCTGCAATTTGATTTTGATTTGCTTCTTGGGCTAGCTCCATACCTTGCGTCATGGCGGCAAATTCATCGTCTACCACTGGTGAATTCCAGTCCACCGGGACAGAGGAAACTGTTTGTTCCAACACTGGCCACGGTGAACTCTCGACCTGTTGTCGGTCGCCGGCATTAGATGCCGTTGGATGCTCAAGATTCGTACTGTGGAGCTGCCGTTCTGCGAGGTGCTCCGACTGTAGTAAACGATGCTCAGGTACTTGAACAAATTCTGGCGCGGATGTCAGCCCTACAGGTGCTTCGATGGGCCTCAGTTCGATGGACTGCTCCGCAATCGGCGAAAGGGACTGATGAATGGGTCGCTCGGTTGGCTGCTGAGACTGACTGCGTGCAACGACCAACTCCGAAGTCTGCTGTACTGTCTCAACAATCTCCGCAAACCTGCCGGTCATGTTGTCGATTACCTGCGTCAGCAACTCTAATTGCTGCTGAACGCCCGCTTGCCAATTGGTAATCTCACCACGTTCATGAGATTGTTTCGACTGTAGACTTTCCAGCGCGGCTGATACAGCCACTATGCCGGTTTGTACTTGTTCGATGGCCGTATTTTGGACAAGTAGAGTACTATTCTGGGCCTCTTCGAGCAACTTCTGGTCGCTCAAGTTGCGATCTTCGGCGATGATTCGCTCGATTGTGGTCAACTGCATGTTCACGTCGGAAATTCTCTCGGTGAGCACCGCCATCGAGGCTGCTTGCTTTCCAACAATTTCTTCTACTTGCACCGACAACAACTGTTCGACCGCGTTGACTTGACCTGTGCTCTCGACTTTTTCTATTTGTGCAGCATGTCGATTTTGCTTGGCAATTCGTTTTTTCTTCCTCAATCGCTGTTGTCGACGTGATTCGGACTGTAGTTCAGTCAGCGGTTCGATCAAATTGTGCAGTTGACACTCAATCGGCTGAATGGCAGCTTGAATCAATTGAGCTACCCATTTGGAATCAGTCTGCGTCGCAATCTTGGATTCATGCTGTGGTTTCGATTCCTCGAGTACGGGAATTGGACTGACTGGCTTGGGACTAGCCGAGCGGCGATTACTCAATTCAAAAGGCCGCGCCAAAGTGAACTTCAGTCGCTCCGTGTTCGCGGGCGTGGCTTGTCTGCTAGGCTCGGTGGATAATTGATGAGTTCTTGCCAGTTCGAATCGATGTCCGGCGATTTCGAAGTGACTATTTTCATCGGTCAACAGAATTTCGTTGAATTGTCGACCATCCCGAGTTAGCTTCGGAGCCAGCGCGCGAATGAAAATTTGCCGCGCGCCGATTACTAACAGCGCGTGGTACGGCGCGATTCTTGGTAGCTCGCAGCGGAGCGAACAGCTCGCAGCGCTTCCCAAAGTACATTTAATTTGCTTGACGAGCCATTGCTGGATGACTTGTCCGAGGTCATTGCGAAGCACAAGCCTCGCTGTGGGACTTTGAGTCTGCGTGGGAATTACCAACGGAAAGCCTGAGGCGATCGGTGTTGTGGTTAGTAAGCTCATGCTGCTCGCAACTCCCTGTATGCGCTTGTATTCTGGACGGAGTTCAATACATTGTCGGTCGGACGACATGAATTGCTAGCGATCAAGTGTCGGCTCAACTCCCCTTCCTTCGACGCCTATCGTCTAAAAAATGGTTGCAACTATTTAGAAACTCTGGCAATCATTAAGGTCGAATTGGGATTATCGAATTTGTAGGTATTGTTCCGCGAAAACGGGGCATACTGCGCAAACTTTGCGTTAGAGCGATAACTTGACTAAAGACTCAACACAATTGGTTCGAGAGGAACGCCGCCGATGGCATTGATCGAAATTCCGCTGAACCTGTCGGATGACCAACCGCTACTCAAGCCGCTTGAAACCTGGATAGCCGCAGCCCGGGAACGCATCGAACTCTACTGGGACCACTTCTCAAAACAACCGCTGCCGCAATATGTTGAGTGCGATTTCGATTTAGTGGCGAGCGCCTTGGTGGAAGTTGTCGACCGGCAGTTGAGCGATGGCAAATTGTTCGTCGAATGGGGCTGTGGCTTTGCCGTGGTAACGGGTATCGCGGCCATCCTGGGACTGGACGCCATTGGTATTGAAGCCGAAGAAATGCTGTGTACAGAGGGACGCAAGCTGTTTAGCAAGAATGGTATCGAGGCGGAGATCTGGCAAGGAAATTTTTTGCCTGCTGGAGCGCGGGGATTGGCTGAGGACACGGACCCGCTCGTTTCGCTAACTCACTACATTCCACCGGCCTATGAAGCCAACAATATGCGTTTGGACGACTTCGCGATCGTATTCGCGTATCCGTGGCCTGGGGAGGAGCACTTTCTAAAAGTGGTGTTCGATCGCTATGCGCGCTCCGACGCATTGCTGCTGATGTTCCGCGGCCCCTTCCATATCGAGCTGTATCGCAAACGCTAGGCAGCTGGTTTCCTAATTAGCCGCGTCGACTAATGCTTTCCCGTTCCACTGCAACACTTTGGGTTTCCCGTTCACATTAACGCGATGATCGTAGAAACGCGTTTGTACAGGCAGATCCAGGGACGATAATTCGAAGTTAGCCCGATCAACCGCAACATTGGCCTCAAACGATTTGAATTCGATCTCGATCTGTCGTCTGGTTTTATAGTGCGGTACGGCTCCATTGGATTCCTCGCTACCTTCGTCGAGGCGACTAATGATGCGGTTCGTGTAATAGACTCCGTGGGATTCAAGCCAGTTGAGATGCCAGTCTCGAAAGGGCACGTCTGCACCGAGGCGATAGGAACTCACACGACGCAGGTCGTATCCGAAACTGCCAAACAAATAGAACTTGAGCCGGTACGTTTCTTTGTTCAATACTCCCAAGAATCCCCCACCCGACAGACTCGTCGTCGTCGCGTTCAGTAGGTCTGCGCGGTCGATTCTAAATGCTTCGGTGGACAATTCCACAGGATTCTCGAACGGCAACCCCGCTTGTCGCAGGACGGTTGTTTTATGAAAGTTGAAGTAGAGGTCGCCATGCTTCTCGTCGTTTCTGTTTCTTTCAACCGTCGTAATTGACTGGCCATCGAAAAGAAGCGTTTGCTCTGCCAGGTTGGATTCGAGCCAACCGGGTGTTTCGCTCTCTGGATCAACTGCACTGGTTTCTTGCAAGCGCTTAGCATACTGGATGTGCACGCAAAACTTTGGCGCGTCGTAGAGTATCTGGATATCTGCATCTAGAGTCACGATGGGCAGTTCTTGGCCGTAGCGAAAAAACAGATGCTGGATTTCCCCGGAGGCTACAGCCGATTTGAGTTTGTCTGCATTGAGCTGGAAAGCAAGTTTTGCTTGCTCGATTAGCTCCACAGTCGTGCTCTGATTTCCAACGCGTAGCTGCTGAGCACTAACGTTTTCCCATGTGCCCAAACCTGTGAGTATCGCAATGATGATTGGCAATAAGAATTTCAATCGACTTCTCGCATCCAGATCCTAAAATTTCTCTCGTTCGACATATGCTCAACTATGTTTGACCACCGTGCACTCTGCGAGGTTTTACCAGCAGCCTAGTGGTATCATAACAGAGCTCCTGGAAACCAGCAGGGTCGTCAGGAATCAACTCTGGTCCAAGTGTGGAAGAGAATCATTCCTTGAATAATCGTGTGATCTGGACGGCCAGTAGACTTATATCTCCACCGAACACTTGACGAAAATCGCGAGCTCGCTCAGCCTCAGTGTAATCGCCGAACTTGCGTTGGCTAAGCAATGTGTAATAATTCCGAAACTCGGTTGGCATGCGCTCCGCCATATAGAAAGTCATGGCCCAGCCCAGATCGTAGGCAAGTGTTGGATTTTGCGCGAATAAATCGTCGTTACCGATCAAATTCGTCAATGCATGGGCTAACGCGTCGGGCTGCTGTAGCAGCGGTTGGAGTCTTTGTCGCTTGTCGAGCAACATACGGCTCTGAATCGTACTTTGCTGTTGTCTCAAATCGTAGACATTGGGCTGCTCAAACATACTTGCCAAGCCCTCGACAAACCATAACGGATCCATGCTCAGTCTTTCGTGGATACCCGTGTTATAGGCCAACTGATGTACGGCTTCGTGGACAATCGTCGCTTCTGTTTCCGACCAATCGACTTCGTTGGCAAAGCTCTCGATCTGATATAAAACACAGCGATTCGATCTAGGGAAGTAGCTGCCAACAATCGAGGCTGGCAATTGTTGGACTTGGGCGGCCGAATACGCTAGAAATTCCTGGCGGGTTGCAAACACGGTAACGCACAATGGAAAGTCGGGACGCTCCAGCGGCCATCCGCGCACTTCAAAGTAACGCAAATAGCCAGACAACAACGCGCTGAATCGTGTCCTCCATCGCTCGGTTTGCCCTACGGGCGCCGCGATGACGTACGGCCCAAATACGATCGTTTCGTAGCGCGAACCCAAGTCATTCTGCAGGCTGTTCCGCGCATCGACTAACGTCTGAGGCGAGAAATCGTGCTCGAGGAGGCGATGTGAGGTCACGGTCGATTGATCAAGTATCTGCAGCTGACCGCTTGGTTCCAGCACGACGGCGTCGAAGCGACTCCAGTGCACAGGCAGTCCTACAAACTTCCCTCCCGGTACCGCCACTTCCAGTAATTTAGGTGCTGGCATTGCGGCCGCTGGCGTCTGCGCGCAGCAGACGCTACTCTCGAAAAGGCTGCAGTGCAGTAACAGCACAAACAGCAGTGCCCCCAGCAAGCTGGTTGTTTGAGGCTTGCAAGCCCACTCAGCGCGTACTGCAGCGTTCGCAGTGTCCTCACGTTTCGTTTTTACTCTGCTGGCTAGCGTCACGCGAACCCTCCCAAAGCGAATCCTCGAACTGAAGGAATATTCCAACTCTACGTCCTCCTGCGATAGCGAGTGACGCCGTGCATGCGTTACCATAAGGAGCAGACGATGTGTTTGCCGATTATTCACTCTGTAACGGTTATCTTATGAAACCCTCCACATGTTTGCTGTTCAATCGGTTTACGACCGGGCGATCACCCTCCGCAGCGCTGCGTTTGGTAGCAATCCTGGTTGTAACACAACTCTTCCCAGCGATGCTGAGCATGCCTCGCGGGATCTCCCAAGAGGTAACCCCGTCGCCGTCTGAAAGCAACGCAAGTACTCCCAGCGCTGAGCAGGACGATGCTGTAACGTTGCCGGCGATTCGTAAGACGCTGCGCGATCTCGAGGCGAGCGAATTGAGCGTTCGGGACCAAGCGGAGAAAGAGCTAGTGGCGATGGGGCCCTCCGTGCTTGCCTTTCTGCCGGAAGTAACGGCGCGGACGTCCGGAGAAATGAAAGTTCGCTTGCAGCGCATTCGCCAATCCTTGCAGCAGACGAAACTTGAAAACTATTTCGAAGCGTCGTTGGTCACGCTGAGTGGAACCATGACTCTGTCGGAAGCAATAGCTCAGCTAACGCAGCAGACCAAGAATGCCATCCAGTTGCAGAACGCGGAAGGCATGGCCAACGTCGATGTTGAATTCGATATCAAGGATCAGCCCTTTTGGGTCGCCGTTGGTTCGCTGCTATCGCAAACTAAATTGCGGGTCAGCGCTTTTGGCACGACGGAAAGCGAGCTGGTTCTGGCTCCAGGTGGGGTCGATCCTACAACAATTCCTCCACCGTTCACCACGGGTCCATTTCGCATGGACATGCTCAGTATCAAATCTACCAAGAGCTTTAATTCGCCCATCGATGGTCAACTCGATTTGTCCTTTCTGGTCTCCTGGGAACCGCGACTGAAGCCTGTTTTTATGCAGATTCCTATGTCGTCGTTGAAGGCTGAGACCGACGATGGGAAAACTCTGGCCGCCAGCAATCAGCAGGCGGCACCGGAGATACCATTGAATCTAGGCGGATGCAGCGCCCAAATCGATTTGCAATTGGAGCGACCGGAGCGTTCGACCAAAAGAATCACCAAATTGAATGGCGAGTTCTCGATCGCCGTTCCCAGCGACCGTCATGAATATGTCTTTCAAAAGTTCGGCAATGGTGCGCGACAGTCGGAGAAATATGGCGACGTTACGGTCACATTGGAGGGCGCGCGACGCAATGGCGCTGTGTTCGAAATGCGAGTATTCGTTGAATTTGGCGACTCTCAGGGAGCCCTCGATTCGTTCCGTGGTTGGATCCTGTCCAACGAGGCTTATCTACGGGACGCCAAGGATACGCGCATCGAAAACGTCGGCTTGAATACCTACGCCATTACTGGCAATGCAGTTGGCATTGCTTACCTTTTTCAAATCAATGGCGATCCGAACGATTACAAATTGGTTTATGAATCACCTGCCGCAATCACAAAGCAGAAGGTCGTCTACGAGCTAAAGGACATCGATCTGCCGTGAGTCGAGTCTGCATTGCTCCGTTGCTTCTATTGTTTCTGATAGTGTTCCCTTGCCGCACGCGGTTGTCGGCTCAGGCTCCCTCCGCCGATCGCGAGTTGAAAGTGCTCGCGCGCACCGGAGCGCAAAGCGTCCTGACCGAGGACCTCGATTATTTTCTAGGTCGGAATGGTGAGGAAGATCTCGGCGAGATTCCAGACTCAACACTGCAGAATGCCATCCATGTGCTCGCGCTACAGCGACAGGCATTGCAGACCCTGCAATCGCAAGGCCTGGCAGTTCCCGACAAGGCCATCGACCTCTGGATACGCTCCGCCAAGCCAGCCGAAACGCAAAAGTCGGTTGAAGAAATAACCGTTGAACTTTGCCGGCCAACTGGTATCGCTGCAGAAAAGCTGCGTGAACATATCCAGTTTCGGCTTTCTTGGGCACGCTATCTAGAGAAGCATCTCACCGAAGAGAATTTGCAGAAACACTTCGACCGCCAGAAAGCGAGATTTGACGGTACGCGTTTCAAGATTGACCTGGTATCGATACCTGTTCCGGCTGGAAGAAGCTCGCAGAGAAGTGCGGCACATGAGCGTTTGGCCAAGCTCCGCAGTTCTTTTCCGCAGTCAGAACAACCTGCTGCGACGGAATACGACATCTCGCGAGAAAAATGGGTCTCAGGTACTGGTGATGTGCATCCGTCGATCGTGGACTCGCTGTTGGAGTGTCCGCCGGGAGGTTTCTCAGAGCCCATCGACACAGCGACCAACGTACATCTGGTGAGGCAGCTCGAGCGCACCGAGGGCCAACTACCGCTTGCTAAGGTTTCAGCCGACGTACGGGCTCACATGCTCATCTACTTGCTCGAACACTTAGCTCAACAAAGTGAAGCCCGGCTGCCACTCATCGCTGAACCCCAGTAAATTCCTCTGCCGCACAGCACCTAACTTTACTGTGCCAAAATTTTTTTGCTGACGAGCCATTCAGCGAAGCGATCGGTCCAACCTGCGATTGCGCCAGTGTTTTTTGACGCCACGCCAAAGCCATGGCCACTAGTCGCATAAATGTGCAGCTCGGCATCCACTCCAGCGCGCTTAAAGCGCAGATAAGCCTCTGCGAGTCCTTCGGAAATATCTTGCCGATCATAGGTCGAACAGGCTAGAAATGCTGGCGGATTTCCCTGCTCTGGCTGAATATCTGCCGAACGGCCTGGATAAATCAAAGCTTGAAAATCAAGCTGCGCCTCCTGCCTCTCGATAGGATCGTTACTGGCCGCATCTCCACTCACGCCGTGCATGGCTGCCAAAGCCACCAGCTCGCCTCCCGCTGAAAACCCCATCGCTCCGACCTTGTGAGGATCAATGTGCCATTGATCCGCTTGGGCGCGGATGGTGCGAACGGCTCTGCGGGTGTCGGCCATCGCATGCTCTGCGATGGTATAGGTGGAACCTTCTTCGCGGGCCAAACGATACTTTAGGACAAACGCGGCAATGCCATGGTCCACCAACCACTTCGCCACATTCTCGCCTTCATGCCCCACACACAACTTTCGATGCCCACCACCGGGGATAACCAACACAGCCACACCGGTCGATTTACCAACCGCTGGCAAATAGGGAGTGATCGAAGGGCTGTGGACATTCGTGATATTGGATGTTCCAGGTTCTAGCACTTCGGGGGTCGGATTAGAAATCGCGCCGGGCGCGCCCAGCGGCCAGAGCACAACGGGCTCCAACGCTGCGGATGCGGAAGCGAAAGCCAGGCTCACCGCGACAGCACATAAGCCTGGTGCGAACTGCGGCCATAAAGCAAATTTGCGAGCATACTTGATAGGCATGAAATCTGAACTCCACATGTCAAGATGGGGTGGTGATGCGAATTGGCTGGTCGGATGGTAGTATACTGTGTGCGATCGAGGACTTCGCAAGCCTGCAGCCAGTAAAAGATGGCGAATGTCTGACTAGTTCGTTTGCCAAAAGAAAGAATTCGATGACAGCCCAAACCGCTTCCACCGACCTGCTGCCACCCCAATTGTTGGCGCGACTGGAGCGCATGGAATTGGTAAGTCGTAAGGTCTTTCGTGGTCGATTAAAAGGTGAACGTCGAAGTAAACGAAAAGGCCAAAGTGTTGAGTTCGCAGATTTTCGAAATTATGTACCGGGAGACGACTTGCGTTTTGTCGATTGGAATCTCTATGCGAGGCTCGACAAACTTTACCTAAAGCTATTTCTCGAAGAAGAGGACTTGCACGTCTATTTCTTAGTGGACTCCAGTCCTTCCATGGATTTCGGAAATCCGACCAAATTCTTCGCTGCCAAACAAGTCGCCGCAGCCCTGGCGTTTGTGGGGATGTGCCGTGGCGACCGTGTTCGAATCGAGTTTCTTGGTAGCGAGAATCGCACCAGCCCTGTACTTCGCGGACGTTCCCAACTCTGGCGGATGACAGAATTTGTGAACTCTGTCGAACCCAATCAGCTGTTCGATCTTTCGGATTCGATCAAGCGTTTCTGTCTTCGCGCCGCGGGGCGCGGCATTGTGGTTTTGCTTACAGATTTAATGGACAAAAAGGGGTACGAATCTGCTCTGCGATTGCTGGTTGGTCAACAGATGGATGTGTTCGTATTGCAGATGCTCAGCCCAGAAGAAATGGATCCATCTCTGGCGGGTGATTTGAAACTCGTCGATTGCGAGGACGAGGATGAGGCGGAAATATCGGTGAGTACGGCCGTCCTGAAGAAATATAAGGCCACCTTGGCGGCCTTTGTTGACCAGGCGCGACGGTTCTGCGCCCAGCGTGGAATGACCTACATGCTCACTCGCAGCGATCAAGCAACGGACGTTCTGGTCGGACAATATTTGCGAGAGCGAGGCTTGGTACGATGAGTCCAATCAATATGCTGAGCTGGTGGCAATGGTTGATTATGGCTGCCATCCCGCCGCTTATCATCATGCTGTACTTCCTCAAGCTGAGGCGAATGCCAGTGGCAGTTCCGAGTACCTACCTCTGGAAAAAGACCATCGAGGACCTTCATGTCAACAGCATTTGGCAGCGACTACGCAAAAACCTGTTACTGCTCCTGCAGCTTCTCGTCGTGCTATTTCTCGCATTGGCCTGTCTGCGCCCCGGCTATCGCGGCGAGGAGAAACTGGGCGATCGCTCGATATTCATGATCGACAATTCAAGTAGCATGCAGGCTACCGATGTCAACCAATCGCGTTTGGAGTTTGCCAAGCGAGAGGCCATCCGCATGATCGATTCGCTCAACCGAGGCGACGTGGGCATGGTGATCGCATTTTCGGACCGCGCCGATGTGAAACAGGGATTCACATCGGACAAGAAAAAACTGCGTGCAGCCATTGAAAGTATTGTTGCCACCAACCGAACAACCGATTTGAACGAAGCGCTCCGCGCGGCCGCCGGTTTGGCAAACCCTGGCAGAACCAGCCAAATTGAAGACATGAACGATGTTCAAGTCGCGGAAGCCATGCCCGCGACACTTTATATTCTCAGCGACGGTGGGTTCGGAACACCGCAAATAGACCTCGGCAATCTGTCGGCAGAATACATTCCTATCGGAACAGACACTCCATCGAATGTCGGCATCCTGGCCTTCACAGTAGAGCGCAATCTTGAGAAAAACGGTCAAATCGAAGCCTTCGCGAGAGTGCGGAACTTTGGAGCGGAGACGATGAGCTTTACCGCCACGCTCAAACTCAACGCAGAACTTGTCGATGCTTCCGAGTTAACGATCGCCGGAGGCGAAAGCTCGGGCGTAAGTTTCGATCTGGCAGAAATTCCTGAAGGTCGTCTGGAGTTGGAATTGGACGTGGTGGATGACTTTGCGCCAGACAACCGCGCATTCGCTGGACTCGATCCGCCCCGGCAGCTGGAAGCCGTCCTGGTCACCGAAGGGAACACGGCCCTGGAAGCGGCCTTGGCAACTCCCCAGACCCAAGCGCTGGCGTCAATCCGCATAATCGAGCCAGCCAGTCTGAAGACGCTTGAAATAGAACAACTTGCTGCATCGGGCCAAGTGGACTTGTTTATTTACGATCAATGCGCTCCCGAGAAATTGCCCAATGCGAATACGATGTTCTTGGGAGCGACTCCACCGGGCGACGATTGGAAGGCTATGGAGGCGGGAGGTCCACTGTTTATCATCGATACGAATCGCGCACACCCCATGTTGCAATATGTCGATATGGGCACCGTTCGCATCGTGGCAGGCATGGCGTTGGAACTGCCACGCGGTGGCACGGAGCTGCTGCGGACGGACGCGGGAATTTTGATGGCCGTTGCCCCCCGCGAAGCCTACCAGGACGCCGTGCTGGGCATGTCACTGACGAAGCGGACAGCGGAAGGCTCCGTTGCCAATACCGACTGGCCGATAAAGCGTAGTTTTCCTGTTTTCGTGTTCAATTCGCTCTCGTTCCTAGGTGGGGCCGTTTCCACGTCTAGCGCCAAAACCGTTCGACCGGGGCAACCAGTGGCCCTGAACATCTCCAGCCGCTTTGACAAAATCCGCGTTAGCTCACCATCGGGCAGAACGGCGACTCTCCAGCGCGCTGGCCAGCCCAATGTCATCTTTACGCAAACCGAAGACGCGGGTTTCTACGAAACAAAGCCCACAAACACGGATCGCGTTCTGCAGATCTTCACGGTCAACTTATTTAGCGAGCAAGAAAGTAATATTCTGGTAGCGCCCGACGTCAAGATTGGCGCCACCAGCGTAGTTGCTAATCAAACCCAAAAAGACATTGCTCGATTCGAATTATGGCGTTGGCTATTGGCACTCGCTCTGATCGTACTCTCAGTCGAATGGTACCTTTACAATCGCCGCGTTGCAGTTTGAGAGTTATCGATGCGACACGCATATCTTCCAGACCATCTATCAGCCTGTGGATTGTTGATGCTTGTCACTTTTAGTGCAGCGATTAGCTCCAGAACGCTGCACGCGCAGCCCCCACCGTCAATTGCAGAAGCAATGCTCGGGCTCTCCAACGGAAATGGGGCGTCTGAGCTGGAAGTGTTTATCCCTGGTTTCATCAAAGAAATATCGCCAGAAAATCGACGATTGCTCGAGGCCATCGAAATTAGCTGGAGCGAAGAACAGACCTTTGGCTCACGCATACTCGCAAATTACGAAAAACAATTGAAAAGTGCTGGCACCCCTCTGGTGCGTCCCCTTATCGTGCGTCCCCTCATCGTGCGTCATGGCCCAGATGTTGAGTACCTTAAGAAGTTGACCGACGTCATCCAACCTCAAATGCAGCAAGCCAAACGCTATCAAAATTTACGCATCGGTATTGTGACTTCAGAAAAACCCGACGCCTTGTCTATTCCGGGTGGCAATCTCCTGTTTACCAGCGGCCTGTTAGCCACAGCCGAATCCGAGGCAGCCTTAATTGGAGTAATTGGACACGAACTCTCTCATTTGGATCGCGGACATCTGCTACTTCCCTTGAAGCAGAACAAATTGCTCGCCAGACCGCAAAACTTGAATGCCATGATGAATGCGTTCGCCGTCGTTAAACCCTTTCATCCTGAATTCGAGAGCGAAGCGGATGCCGATGCCTTTGCGTGGAGCATCGCCGCGGGCTACGATCCGAGAGAGTTGGCTCACCTGTTGGATAATTGGGATAAGCGACAAAACACTCAGACTCCGTGGCTTGATGCGATCCCTAGTTTCGTCAAGAGCCATCCCGATGCTGGCAAACGTGCTCTTGCTTTGTTAAGTCGGTTTGACGCTCTTCCCCAGCAGCCTCCGCTTTATATCGGTCGCGAAAATCTTCAGCGACGTTTACCTCGCGATGTAAAACGATTCTGACAATTGCTACGTTTTTTGTTTATAAAGTCTGCTAATGTAGCCACGTTCGCCAGCGGTCCTGTGTTTGGCTAGGTTTAATTGCCGCCGCTTGGCAGCGTGTGGCTACGTTTTTTGTTTATAAAGTCTGCTAACGTAGCCACTTTGTTTTTTGTCGCCAGACGGTCCTGTTTTTGGCTCGCGCCCCAGACAGACCATGCATAAAAGCAGCCTTGCCCAACGAGTTAAATCTGATTTTCAAAAATTCTTCCCAGCTTGGAGAAAGATTGCATCGTTATTGATGGTGTTTAATAGTGCCTAGTGAACGATTCCGACCTGCGGATATTGTTCTACGACTCGCGCAATGAAGGGTGCGGAATTGATCCCGGATACGAAAACCAGCTTGATCCTGCGACTTCCTCAAGCTTCCGACCTGGAAGCTTGGCGCGAGTTTGTCGATGTCTATGAACCTTTTATATTGCGTCTGGCCCGTAGCCGTGGATTGCAAGAAGACGATGCCCGCGAATTGGTTCAACAGGTAATGCTGGCAGTCGCCCGCTCGGTGGACCGCTGGCAACCGGACCCCCAGCGAGGTCGCTTTCGTGGCTGGTTATTTCGTATTGCGCGGAATCAACTGATAAACCTATTGTCGGGTAGAAAACCTGATCGCGCGATTGGAGGAACAACGCAAGTCCAAGTCCTACAGCAACTCGCCGCTTCACAACCCGAGGACGGGATCGAACTCGACTATCAACGCGAGATGTTTCGTTACGCTGCAGCCCGTGTCAAACGCGACGTGCAGCCGAATACCTGGCAGGCATTCTGGTCGACAGCCGTGCTCGCGCAGCCTGCCAGCGACGTGGCCAGCAGTTTGAATATGACGGTTGGGGCTGTATACATAGCGCGCTCGCGCGTTATCGCGAGACTTAGAGAGGAAGTCCATCGATTGGAGGCCGAGAATGCATTGTCGTGATGCCGAACTCAAGCAAATTCTGGGGGCCAGCGAGCACAACGACAACTCGCCAGCTGTGGAAAACCATTTGGGACAGTGTGCAGTTTGCCAGTCGCGATTGGCTGAATTGTCGGGCGACCAATGCATTTCACCGGTCGAGTGGCAACATCTGCGGACTGCAGCTCAAGAAGATTTGCTGTGTAGTCAAGTCCAAACCGCAGTCACAATCGAATTGACATCGATGCTTTCCGAGCAAGTATCCATGGACTTTGAAACAATCGATCTAAACTTTTTAGACACTCCGAGTCATCCCGAGTTGCTGGGTCGATTGGGACGATACGATGTCGAGCGAGTTGTTGGCAGTGGGGGGATGGGAATCGTTCTCAAGGCGCACGACACGGAATTGAATCGAGTTGTGGCGATCAAGGTGCTGTCTCCGCATTTAGCGAACAGCAGTTCCGCCCGCCGCCGCTTTTCGCGCGAGGCCCGCGCCGCGGCGGCCGTATTGCATCCTAACGTTCTGCCCATTTTCAACGTGGAGTCCGAAGGCCGGTTGCCGTACTTCGTGATGCAGTTCGTTGCGGGTCCATCGCTCCAAGCTCGTGTGGACCGCGATGGTCCGCTAGAAATTTCGACAGCACTAAGAATTGCACGGCAAACGGCGGCGGCCCTCACAGCCGCTCATACCCAAGGACTGGTGCATCGCGACGTTAAACCGGCCAACATATTATTGGAAGAGGGCGTCGATCGCGTTCAATTGTCCGATTTCGGATTAGCCCGTACCGTCGATGATGCGAGCCTGACGCGCACTGGAATTGTCGCTGGTACTCCGCACTATATGTCTCCCGAGCAAGCCAACGGTGAGTCCATCGACGCCCGCAGCGATTTGTTTAGTCTCGGTTGTACGCTGTACTTCATGCTCGCAGGACGACCGCCGTTTCGCGCCGAATCGACCATGGCTGTACTCAACCGTATTTGCCATCACCCTCACCGGCCACTGAGTTCCGTAAATAGTGCAGTCCCGCGCGAGCTTTCGCAATTGGTCGATCGCCTGTTGTCAAAGCGCGCTGCCAAGCGTTTCGAATCTGCGGAGGCAGTAGAATCTGCGCTCGAACGCTTGTTGGCCGCCATCCAGGAGGGACGCCTGAGCATTGAATCACGTCCGTTGCGCAATACACGCGGTGTGTGGAGCATCGCGGCCGCAGCTGTCCTAGTCACTCTAGCCGTGCTCATTAGCGTCCCAAAGGATTGGCTGCCCTGGTTTCAAACGAACCGCGGACTGATCGCACCACAGCTAAATAGCGTCGCGCCACAGCCGCATAGCCATTCGCTGACAACTGGGGTTTCGCGCTTGGCGGGCGCTGCGCCCCTGCAAGCCGCTGGTCAGCTTCACGCTGGCAGTGCATCCAATCGCCCGCTGCCTACTAACACTACTTCGCTCTTGGCACCGGCGGTTATCGAGCCCCAGCTAGAACCAGCTTCAGCCGAGTTGCAATTCGATACGGAAAAAATATTCGCAGCGGAAGATCAGTGGAAGCGGGACATCCGTGAGCTTGCAGCCAAGTTAGAAACAGCTTCTGCTCACAACGTCTCGTGGACAGCCACTGAAAGCGTTTCTGCAAGCTCCTTCGCCGCGCGGATCGCGGCGCTCGCCAATCAACTCGACAGTTGTGGGGCTGTGGCTGAGAAACCAACTTTCTTGTACTCAACGCAGTAAAACTACGCTCATATCCACTTTCAACACTGTTCAGGAGAACCCTAATGAATCGTATCGCTTGTTGCTTTATCGCTAGCGTGACTCTCGGATTTAATCCACCAAGTGCTCTCGCACAGTCAAGGACAGCTCCCTCCCTTCCCGCGATGGGAACTTATACACAACCTCCCACTGTAGATTCCCGCACAACAGCTCCCCGTACAACTACCCAGGGAAGAAATCCGATGGCGGCCCTCGGCGGCTATCCTCAGGGGTTTGGTAATGTTGATCCACGCGTAGTACATCGAGCCGTGACACGAACGCGGACGATTGTTGAAACTCGCATGGAGGAAGTACCCGAAGAGGAGCTGAAGCGACTGGAGATTTTTCGCGACGCAGTCCTGGAATGCCGTAAGAAGCACGACAGTCCCGAAGCTCAAGAAAAGGCACGTACTGCGTTGGAGACACTCGTTGCAGAGCAGATGGATCGAGATCTCGAAACGCGCGAGCAGCAGCTGGCAGAGATTGAAGCCCAAGCCAAACAGCTTCGCGAACAATTGGAACAACGGAAATCTGCCAAACCCGAGTTTGTAAAGCTGATTATGATGATGATCGAAAACCCTGCCGCTGGAATTGGTTTACCCGCCGAATGGATGAACGCCATTGGTCCTGCCAGCGAACTGACTAACGTCGGCAGTTACGGCGTTGGCTATCGTGAACTGCCTGAGGCCAGCCCAGCTGCGTCAGGACTATTGCCACCACCGATTCTCCTACAGCCAGAATGAAAAAACTGGTAGACTGCTGGTAACGCGTGCAGCTTGCTGCCACCTACACCCCAGCTTCGTACCAGCTCGAGACTATCGAATGAAAAAAATCTTCCCGCTGTTTGTATTGCTTCTCAGTGCGTCTGGACTGAGACATGCTGACGCTGCTTCTCCGAACATTGTTTACATTATGTCGGACGAGCTCGGTTACTTTGAGCCGGGTTTTATGGGCGGAAAAAACATTCGCACGCCCAACTTGGATCAAATGGCCTCCGAAGGTATTCGGTTCAACAATTTGTTTGCCGGTTCATCGGTCTGTGCGCCAACGCGATGCACATTTTTGACAGGAAAGCATAGTGGGCATACTTCGGTACGTGCGAACGGAGGCGGTACTCCGTTGCGTGCTGAAGAAGCGACCATCGCCTCCATACTTAAGCCACTCGGCTACGCTACTGGCGGCTTCGGCAAGTGGGGCTGTGGAGGCCGCGATTCTACGGGTGTACCTGAAAACCATGGTTTCGATGTGTTTTTGGGTTACTACGACCAGGTCCATGCACATACGTATTATCCACCCTACCTGATTCGCAACAGCGAAGAAATTCCGCTCGAAGGCAACAATGGCGGTAGCACGGGCAAGACTTACTCGCATTATGTGATCCACGATGCCGCCATGAAATTCATTCGCGAAAATGCCAAGAAGCCCTTTTTCGCGTACCTTCCCTACACGCCCCCGCATGGCAATTTCGATATTCCGGACGAAGATCCGGCTTGGGCAATGTATAAAAACGAAGCTTGGCCGGAACCTGCCAAGCGTTATGCGGCCATGGTCACCATGGTCGATCGACAAGTTGGCGAAGTACTCGCGCTGCTTAAAGAACTTGAGATCGACGATAACACGCTGGTGTTTTTCAGCGGTGACAACGGTGGTAATGACTATTTTCCATCACCGGAATTGCCGCGCGGCATTCATAGCGCCAATAAGAACCCGAACACCGGCGTCGAGTATCGGGGCAAGAAGGGCAACCTCTACGAAGGAGGTTTGCGAGTTCCGTTTATCGCGCGTTGGCCGGGAAAGATCGCTGCGGGACAGACCACCGATCACTTGAGCTATTTTCCAGACATGCTGCCTACAATTGCAGAGGCCACTGGTAGCAAACTTCCATCGGGAATTGACGGGATTAGCGTTCTGCCGACATTAGTTGGCGAGGCAGCGGCAAGTGGCAAACAGCGGCAGCATGAGTATTTGTACTGGGAGATCAACGGCTGGACAGCCATCCGTCAACAGCAATGGCGGGCGGTGAAGCCCTCGGGCAAGTCCGCTTGGGAACTGTATGATTTGGCGGACGACCCCAGCGAATCGAAGGACTTGTCCACCGCTCAGCCACAGATTCTCAGTAAGTTAATAGCGCTCGCCACGGCGGCACACGAGCCGGTTCGCGAAGGAACTTTTACTAGCCTAGATCGACACGAACGAGACCGACGAGCCAAGTTTGGCAAGCAGGACCAACCGGACGAGGCTGCAATTCCTCAGAAAGCGAAGGCAAAATCAAACGCCAAGCGGCCGAAGTCTGCTGCAACCCAAGCGGGCGCTAAACAAACAAAGTAGCGGTCGATACATTCGTCATTTCCGGAAGATCTCCCGTAAACGGAGATTCCGATGTTGCGGAAATGATGCAGGCATCCTTCCTGCGGCCTATTGAGGTGCTAACGTTACGCGTGCGAGTCTCTCCTTCGCACGCGTCAGTTGCCCAATAGCGATGCCGATTCTATGCAGACGTCTCGAACTGAAATCAGCTTGAATCGTTGCTTGCGTAGCAACCTGAGAATTGGTTCCAAACGCAATGTTCGCTTGGCAGCCTGGTTAATGCTGGCACTAGCAAGCGGATTTATCGCCTATGTTGCGCGAATGCATGAGATCACCCACGATGCATTTCACGAGATGTCGCTGTTTCGCGAGGCGCTGGCTCTAGGGCACTTTCCCATAGACGACGTGTTCGCCTACACACCGACCGTCAGTCCCTCGGTGCATCATGAATGGGGTACCGGCGCAATGCTCTACTACGCCACGATTGGCAGCGGACTCGGTCTGGTGGGATTATCGCTGCTAAAACTGGTGCTCATGTTGTCGTTGTGGTTATTTCTATACCGCGTAGCTCGCATGCGAGGTTGCCACCCGTACATCTTCTGTGCGATTTCGTTCTTCGTCTTTCCCGTTTTTTGGGTTGGCTTTGCCACTGTTCGCGCCCAATTGTTCACGCTGGTCTTCATCGCGGCGCAACTTTGGATGCAAGAACTCGATTGGCGCGGTCGGCGCAGTTGGGTACTACTGTGGCTGCTCATGCTGACACTTTGGCTGAATCTACATGCGGGCTTCGTCGTTGGACTTGGGCTGATTGCCTTTCATAGCTTGGAAAGATTTGCTACCAGCTGGATTGGCAAACGCTCTTTCCTAGCCGCGGTGCGCGACACTTGGCACTTAATCCTCGCTGCCCCCATTGCGGCTGGAACACTAGGACTGAACCCCTATGGATGGCAATACGTTCCGTATCTGGTTCGTGCAATTGGTATGGATCGTCCACTCATCCGTGAATGGCAGCCATTGTGGAAAACATACTCACCTGTGCTCACGGTAACGGTTTTTGCGATGAGCATCGCGCTTTTTGTTTATGCGCAGCGCAATGTTCGCGCGCGACGTCTGCGTGGCTCCGCTTTCTTGGCGTTGGCTGCATATATGACCATTAAGCACATTCGCCATGGATCCATTTTCGGCGTGATCTGGATTGCCTACGTTCCCGCCTGGATCAGTCGTACGAGCCTCGGTCAAGGTTTAGTTCGAATCATTGACAGCCATGAAGGGACGGTGAAGCGTGGCTGCCAGGCCGTGTCTGCCGCCTGTTTGCTATTCGCATCGATCAATCACTTTTGGCTTCCATCGCTACCGCCCAAGCAACTGTATTCGACAGCCTGTTATCCGACGGGAGCCGTGGAGTACTTGAAGGAACATAACTTTAGTGGAAACCTATTTACTCCATTCCACGTCGGCTCTTACGTGAGTTGGGAAATGTACCCGGCTGTCAAGGTAAGCTTCGATGGCCGTTACGAAGTTGCCTATCAAGACCAAGTCATGCCGGACCACAACTTGTTCTTGGCTGGAGAGGGCGAGTGGTGGACGATACTCGACAAGTATCCCACCGATGCTGTGCTGATTCACAAGCCTGCACCCGTAAGTTCGCGACTCGAGGTCTACCGAGATGGATACCAAGGTCCAATTCCTCACACCAAGTATCGTTGGCGTTTCGTCTATGAAGACGACTCATTCCTGGTTTTAGCCGCCGAACACTGCCGTCTTCCTGCGGTCGATCACCGCGGTAGATCGCTCAAAGACGGAGCTTGGGAAGCGTTCTCGAGCGCTCATGCCCATTGGAAAAGATGGGATCCACAATCGCTAGCCACGCGAAATTAGCTGCGTTGCCAGTTACCCACGGCTGAAGATTTAGTTAGACTAATTATTGACGTCTGCGATTGCAGTCGCCACGTTGCATTCCAGAATGCGGTCTGATATTTCCTCCCCGCAAGCCGCTCGTCTACTTTCACCAGCGATAGTCCTACCATGCGTCAGACTCGACGAAGTTTCTATTTTCTTCGTAATGTATGTTGTGCAGTGCTGTTTTTTTTGGGGCAATCCACGAGTTTCGCACAAGTGTCCCCTGGCGCAGGCGAAGTGAATTTTGCCCGCGACGTCCTGCCGATTTTGTCGAACAAGTGCTTTGTTTGCCACGGCCCTGACGCCGAAGCGGACATGCTAAAACTAGACACGTTTGAATCTGCAACTGCAGACAGAGATGGACATCGAGCGGTCCAGCCGGATAAAGCGAGCGAAAGCGAGCTGCTGAAGCGGATTCACAGCCAAGATGATCCCATGCCGCCTGCGGATGCAGAGCAGCAACTAACGCAAACGGAAAGAGAAACGCTGTCCAATTGGGTCGAGCAAGGTGGAGCGTATAAACAGCATTGGGCTTTCGTTGTTCCCACGAAAGTTGTGCCACCCAGCGCGATCATGCGCGATAGAAATCCGGCCCTTGCCAGCGACATTATCGACGGTTTCGTCCAACAGCAACTCCACCAACGTGGACTGGATTTTGCACCCGTAGCCGAGCGCACGGTGCTCGCCCGGCGCGTAGCATTGACTCTAACCGGTTTGCCGCCCGAACCCGAGCAACTAGAAAGTTTTCTGACAGATAACGAACCGGGTGCCTATGCGCGCTATGTAGACACGATACTCAGTAGTCCCCGTTTCGGTGAACATCAAGCTCGATACTGGTTGGATGCAGTACGATACGGCGATACTCACGGCTTGCACTTGGACAATCGTCGCGGAATTTTCCCGTATCGCGACTGGGTTATCCTCGCTCTAAATAATGGCCTTCCCTGGGACCAATTCATCACTTGGCAGTTAGCTGGTGACTTACTTCCTAATCCAACGCTCGAACAACTCGTTGCAACAGGTTATGTGCGGATGAATCCCAGCACGTCTGAGGGCGGCGCTATACCGGAAGAATTTCAGGCCAAGAACAATTTCGATCGAACAGAAACTCTTGGAACTGTTTTCCTCGGATTGACGTTAACCTGTGCTCGCTGCCACACACATAAATACGATCCCATCTCGCACTCGGACTACTTTCGACTTTTTGCATTTTTTAATAGCACGCAAGAAAGTCCCATGGATGGCAATAAGTACGACTACGCTCCCACGGTCAAAGCTCCCAGCAGCATCGATGGGTGGCATAAATGGTCAGAAGTTCAGCAGCAACGCACAGAGTCGCTCGCGGAGTCGAAAGTTCGACTGGACAAACTGAAGTCGGAACTCGAAAAAACTCTTGACAGTTGGCCTGCAGACTCTGCGGATCAAGCGGAAAGTCTTGTAAGCCAATTGCAAAAGCCGCTATCCGAGGTTCAAGATCAGCTCAAGAAACTCGATGACTTCCAGGCTCAGTATACGACAACTCTGGTTGCTAGCGAGCTAGCGGAGCCGCGGACGACGTTTGTCTTGCATCGCGGTGAGTATGACCAACCCACGGGCGAGGCTGTTACAGCTGGAGTGCCAGCAGTGCTAAATCCCTTTCCAGCAGCCGCTTCTGCCAACCGACTGGGCTTGGCCAAGTGGCTGACATCGCGGGAAAACCCACTGGTTTCGCGAGTACTGGTCAATCGACTCTGGCAGCAAATTTTTGGCCACGCCTTGGTGCGAACTCCAGAAGACTTCGGGTTGCAGGGGCAGCAGCCAACACACCCCGAGTTACTGGATTGGCTGGCCGTCGAATTGCAGGACAGCGGATGGGATCATAAACACATTTTGCGCAGCATGTTGCTGAGCCAGACTTTTCGTCAAAACTCAAGTTGGCGAACCGACGTGGATGACCCAGAAAACCGACTCTTTGCACGCGGACCTAGTTACCGTCTCGATGCCGAAGTGCTGCGTGATATCGGGCTGTGGGCAAGTGGCACACTCGATCCACAAATGGGAGGCGAGGGTGTTAAACCCTATCAGCCGGAGGGCATGTGGGAGGCTTTGGCACATCCGGCTAGCAATACCAAGAGCTACCAGCCGGATAGCGGACAAAGACTTTACCGTCGGAGTATTTACGTGTACTGGAAGCGCACCAGCCCGCATCCGATGATGACGCTGTTTGACGCCCCAAGTCGCGAATCGAGTTGTGTGCGACGTTCGCGAACCAATACCTCGCTTCAATCCTTGGGCCTACTCAACGAGACACAACGCGTCGAAGTCGCCAGAAAACTGGCAGAACGCCTATTGGTGGTCGCTGAGTCGGACGAAGAGCGCTGCAACAAACTTTTCCAATGGCTCGCCTGCCGAAAGCCGACTGACGCGGAAAGACAACTCTGCCAACAACTCTTGCAAACCATGCGAGCTCGCTTCGCTCAAGCTCCGCAGGATGCCAACGACTTATTAGCTACCGGCGAAGCTCCACGAGCCTCGCAATTGAAAGCGATCGAAGTTGCTGCCTGGACGCAGGTGACAACAACTGTTTTAGCCAGCGATTTGTCGATCATGTTGTATTGAGCAGCATGGCGACTTTCGTTCATGGATCCCACGCTCAGTTTGGTGCCTCCCAGCTAATTAAATTCAGCTCAGTAATTCAGCCAGGTAAACGATGCAAAATCCACTCCACGAACACGAATTAATGCTGAATCGGCGACAATTGTTTGACCGCACGCGCTTGGGCATTGGCACGGCAGCGATGGCGTCTTTGCTCAGCACGGAACTACTGGCGGCCGACCAAGCCAAGTTGAGTGACGGCATTCATCACTCGGCAAAAGCCAAACGCATCATTTATCTGTTCATGAGCGGCGGGCCGAGCCAACACGACATGTGGGATTACAAACCCAAGATGCAGGCATTGGCTGGCCAAAATTTGCCCGACAGCGTGCGCGACGGGCAACGCATAACGGGCATGACCAGCAAGCAGGATAGCCTACCCATCGCGCCTAGTAAGTATAAGTTTGCCAAAGCAAAAAATCAGGATCGAGGCGTTTGGGTTAGTGAATTGCTGCCGCACACCGCCAAAGTTGCGCACGAATTATGCGTAATCCATAGCACCTTTACGGAAGCCATCAATCACGATCCTGCCATTACATTCATACAAACGGGTAGCCAAGTGCCGGGGCGCCCCAGCTTGGGTGCCTGGCTTAGCTATGGATTGGCAAGCATGAACGAGAATTTGCCTAATTATGTCGTGATGCATGCGCGCTCGAATTTCGCTGAACAGAGTCTTTTTGCAAGACTGTGGGGCACAGGCTTTCTTCCCTCAGATCATCAGGGGGTTTTGCTTCGAAGTATTGGCGATCCGGTGTTGTACCTGAGTAACCCCAAGGGCGTGTCGCGCGACGATCGCCGAGCTCAGCTCGATACCTTGACAGCGTTGAACCAGGCACAGCACGAACGTTTCGCCAACCCCGAAATCCTGTCCCGGATCAAGCAACATGAGCTGGCTTATCGCATGCAAGCCTCGGTGCCGGAGCTAATGGATTTATCAAAGGAGTCGGCCGAGACATTTGAACTTTACGGCGAAGACGCACGCACGCCCGGTACCTTCGCAGCGTGTTGCTTGAACGCGCGACGACTTGCCGAGCGCGGTGTTCGCAATATCCAGATCTTCCACCGCGGCTGGGACGCGCATAACAATTTACCTAAGGAGCACGAATCGCAGTGTAAGGACATCGACCAGGGCTGTGCCGCGCTCATCCAAGACCTACGTCGTCGAGGCATGCTAGACGATACACTGGTCGTGTGGGGCGGAGAATTCGGGCGAACCGCTTACTGTCAAGGAAAACTGAGTGCAGACAACTACGGCAGAGACCACCATCCGCGGTGCTTCACCGTTTGGATGGCTGGCGGAGGCGTCAAGCCAGGAATAACCTACGGACAGACTGATGAATTGGGATACAACATAGCCGACGCGGATGGCAATCCCCTGCGGCCAATACCGACGATGGACAAATGGACTCCAGGCACCATGCACATCCATGATTTGAATGCCACCATGTTGCATCTGCTGGGAATCGACCATACCAAGTTGACGTACCGCTACCAAGGTCGTGATTTCCGTCTAACCGATGTCCATGGACATATTGTTCAGGACATTTTAGCCTAAAACGCGAACACTTCGGACAAACGGGAAACTCAATTGGTCGCGGCAGCGGATAGCGGCTTTCATTGGTCCACGAATCATGCGAATCCAACAAATAAAGCCAAGCATGTCTGGAAATCTTTCGCGTTGCCTAGAAAGCCAAACACATCTTCCCCACATCGGTGGTTTTTGAGTGAAGCGGTATTGCGTCGCTGGCCGTCTGTGCCTAATTGGCCGTCGCAATTATTTCGTAGACTAGGCGAGGTTGACACGATTGGGATGGTTGCTAAGAATTCGAGTCAAATCCGCTTCAGCAGGCAGTTTCAAAGAATTTTGTGAATTTCACGAAAATTGGCGTAAGGATGCTCGACCAATCTCCGACCTCCTTGAAACACGTCAAAATGTAGAGTTCGAAGTTTGCAGTCAGCTGTTTTTGGAACACAAATCGCGTACTAGTTGTGACAATGGTCTTTCGCACGAATTGACAAAGGAGATAGAGGATATGGGACAGCACACGATAGAATTTACGGACGACAACTTCAAGCAGGAAGTGCTCGATGCTACGCAAGGCGTATTGGTAGACTTTTGGGCGCCGTGGTGCGGACCCTGCCGCCAAATTGCGCCGCTCATTGACAAGTTGGCGGAGCAGTATTCGGGTACGGTAAAAATCGGCAAAATCAATATTGATGACAACCCAAATGTCACCAGCCAGTACGGAATTCAGAGTATTCCCACGCTTCTATTGTTCAAGAATGGAGAGATCGCTGAAACATTTCGCGGAATGCCGCCTCAAGCCAAACTAGAACAAGCGATCGACAGTCTAACTGCATAGCTGTCTAATTCCGAAACAGCCAATTGCCGACCGCACGCGCTAAGGTTTCAACGTGCCGCTTTAGCTCGTACAGATTAATACCGCTGCAGCGCTGGACACTCTCCAACCTTGCTGCGTTGCCTCAGCGAATCTCACGCAAAGGCGCAAAGCTCGCCAGGAGTGACAAAGTTGCCGGACTTACGAGCTTTGCGTCTTTGCGTGAGAGAGATTTTTGAAACG
Organism: Pirellulaceae bacterium; assembly: GCA_041736515.1. Classification (GTDB taxonomy): domain Bacteria; phylum Planctomycetota; class Planctomycetia; order Pirellulales; family Pirellulaceae; genus Aureliella. The sequence continues at coordinate 19,305 of JBGSTP010000242.1, read as the reverse complement.
CCGACGGGCGGAGAGCGAAGAGGAATCGTTAGGTGAGCCAATCAACGTCGTAATCGTTCACGGATCCAGGCTCATACGCAAAACGACTACTCACAGGTTGGGAAAAAACACTCCCTGCGCTATCACATATTTTGGCGTCAGCATCTTTTTGCCCTCGTCTGACCGTGCCTCAGCTTCGGCCCTGCTATAATGGAGAGTTGGGATCGCACACAAGCGCATCCGCTACTCTGCTACTCTGCTACTCTCGGGAGCTCTGTGATGATGTCCAGTGATTTCTTTCGGCTCAGTTGCTGCAGTTTTTTTTTGCTCGCCTCATGTGAGTTTGCAGTTTGCCAAGATTCGCAAGCGGCACGAGCTCCCACATCAGGGCTCTCTGGCGGTGGCGGCGGGGCTGACTTTACCGAGTTGATGACACTGATACAGCAAACAATTGATCCGCAGGCGTGGCTGGACAACAGCAGCACTATGGTTCCCTATCCCTCGGGTGTTTACGTTGATCCACTTGGGCAAATTCGTCATTTGGGTTCGGCCGACAATGTGCAACTAAATGAATCAACCAGCCCACCAAGGCTGCAGGCAGGGCGTGTTGGACATCCGTGGTTGGCCCGCAGCGAGCAGCGTGTGGTGTCTTTGCGTCGACTCGACGAATCGCTGGCCGACTTGCGGGCACATGGCCTACGCATTTCGCAGGAAATGCAGTCGTTCGCCGGAATGTCGCGTATTGATTTTCTAAAATTGGATATTGCCAATGAAGACATTCTGCTTGTTGGCCCGGCCAACATTCCGCACGCACAACAGACCGCCGTCGAGCACGGCTTCCAATTGCAGGACCTCGCACTTTTAACCAGCCTAGTCAACTCGCGGACATTGCCACTTGGCTGCTCTATCGATCCAACCGATGAGGGAATTGTTGCCGCAACGCAGCTGGTTGAAGCGGCCGGTGCTCTAAAGCGATTGTCGAGTAACCCACAGAAGTTTGTTGGCCAAATGCAAGAGAAAATAGGCCCGCATCATGTGAGCATTTATGGCATGCCGGCTAATTCACCGACGGCGCTAGCCCTAGTCGTTGCCGACGAACATATGAAGAAAATTGGTTTTGGAACTGCCAAGACAAATGTTTCTATTCAATCGTACTTTGATCATCTTGACCGCCGCACGGACGTACCGCAGCAAAGCCTCATTCGTTGGTGGTTCACTTACGCGAACGCCCCCATCGGCGTCAATGCAGCTGGCGATCTTTTTCAGTTTCCAAAGAGTTCGGTTGCGCTTCTCAGCGAACAACAGTGGGTAAGTCTGGTTGGGCGGAAGGCGACGGGTGCCAACGATCCATGTGCCGATGCCTTTGCTGCGGAAATGACCAGCAAGCTCAACGAACTTCGATTAGAGCACCCCGCCTACGCTCGTATGTGCGCAATCTTCGAATCGGCACTGGCATTGCAGGTCGCTCTCGAAGCGACTGGCCAAACTTCGTGGGAGGCGTGGTTTCCAAACCTGGTGCGAGCCGGACGATGGACACACGAGGAGGCGAACACGCCTCAGACTGTTTCCGGCATGACAGCTTGGCACAAGCTCACCAACGGCACCACTGTGGCTGTTGTGAGCGGCGGTGTGAGCATTCATGCCAGGCGACCAGCGTCTCGGGAACGTTGGCAAGAAATCGAGATGCCCAATGATTTACCAGCTCCGACAACCACAACATCGCGCAGCCACGAAAACTGGTGGTGGAACTGATTTAAGGTTCTCGTATTATGTCCAAGGGCGAATCGTCATCCAAAGTTGGATTGCCTGACCTGTACGCGTTGCTTTCGCTGCCGCCGCTAGAGAATGATGGCGTGAAAGTAGAGCATGCTCTTATGCGCCTCGAGTCTCTAATTCAATCGAATAAGCTTGGCGACGAGAAAACTGTTCGAAAGGCAAAGCGAATTCTGGAGCTCGGGAAGCAGCATCTATCGGAACAGAGTTCCAAGCATCGCTACGACCAGCAATGGCGCAAGACCTATGGTCAAGCAGAAACACCCGCAAGCAAACCCGCAATTCGGTCGGTTGCCGATAGGCTCGCCCCCTTGCTACCTACCGGTGACCCCAGCGCGGCATTTGACCTGCCGCAGTTTCTACAACATGCGCATTTGCTGGGCTCGCGAGATTACGAAAATGAATTCACCAAAATCCAGCGGTTAATTGATGCAGCCGAGCGAAGTTTGGAATCCAGTTCGGATGCGCGCATCCTAGCGGATCAACAGCTGAGTCCACCGACGATGGTGGCAACATCAGTCTCCGTCCACAGCAGAAACAAACCGAAACACAAACCAACGCTTCGGCGTAGAAAGAATCGCAGCCGTCCAGCATTGTTGATGATCGCCGGTGCGCTGGGCTTTGTTGGAATGGTGCTGGGATTTCTATACTGGCGGCAGTTGCACGATTCCAGATTGGCAAACACAACTGCTGCTCAGGTTGCCAGTCAAATCGATCCCGATACAAAAAAGAGCGACTTACCGCCCAACGCCAGTCCGCGACGCAGTGGACTTCCGCGAGTGCAGGGACTCGACGAGGACTCCTTGCAAGAACGACCTGCGGTGGAAGTACATAGTCCGCCAGCAACGGAACCCGCCCCCCAGCCAGAAGCGACTCCCATGCTGGTCCCGAGTGAACCGGAAATGGTTGGAAGTATGACCACGATGAACCAGGCACCTAGCGTGGCACCTAGCGTCATGGATTCACCGACCACCCCAGCCATGGAAACGGAGAAGCCGCAGGTCACTTTAAGTGAAGCCGATAAACAAACATGGCAGGCGTTACTGGCTGATATTAGAAAACTGGCTGGCGACCAGAAATACGAGTTGGCCGCGCAGAAACTTGCCGAAGCTAAGCAACTTGGGAATACAGCTCCGCAGACCGCACAACTCGCTCGTATTTACGCAGCAACCCAATTAGCTCGGGAGCTGAACGAGGCGATGCATCAGGGCATTGGCGGATTGGGCGCGGGTGAGTCTATCACCATAGGCAGCTCAACCATGGTTGGCGTAGTGGAAGTACAAGTCGATCGACTTACCGTTCGCGTGCGTGGACAAAATCAGTCATATTCGTTTACCGAGATACCCATAGGCTTGGCGTTTGCGCTCGCGGACCTGAAACTGGATGGAGCAGATCCTCAATCAAAAGCCCGAAAGGCGGCATTTACGCTCTTCCATCCAGGTGCTGCAGGCAACGATCTGGCCATGCAACGAGCCAAAACCATGATGGCGGAAGCGATCGCGGCCAAGGCAGTTGCCGAGGATTTGCTGTTAGTTTTTGATGAAGAAACAAACTTGGACAATTAGCCGGCAGACTACCTGCCAAGTACTTCCGAAGTCGGATCGAGACTTCGCCAGTAAACGGCAAGAATCGCCGAGCAAGCAATTACTTATTTCGTGAGCTTGACCAAGATCTTGTCGCCTTCGATTCGGATTTGGTGGCTGCCAGTGGGTTCTGTAGCTGGCATCGTTACGGCGTTGCCATTGCGCACGTCAAACTCAGCACCATGGCGGGGACAAGACAGGCAAAATCCGTTCAAGTCGCCGTCTCCCAGAGTTCCTCCATCGTGAGTGCACACATCATCTAGACAGTAAAACTGATCTTCGATGCGGATGATCACCAAGTAGCAGTCGTCCAACTCGCAACACAGTTTGCCGTTCTCGGGCACATCGGCAACTAGAGCAACCTCTACAAAATCATTCATTAGCAGTTTATTCTTAAAGAGTCGGAAAAACAGGCTTGCTTTTTTCTGCTATCGAACCCACAACGAATCGAGCGAGTGTATGCGCTTAGCGTCGGATCGCGTCCCTGACGAGCAACTGTGCGCGAGTTCAATACAAATCGGTTGGGCGCTTGGCTAGTTAACTGGCTAGTTAACTGGCTAGTTAACCTCTCGGACTTGGCGTGCGATCGATTGGCCGAGAGCTTCGCGAACGCTTTCGATGGTAATGCGATCGAATATTTGCTGGAAGAAACCGGTCACTACCAACCGTACGGCTTCTCTACGAGTAAAACCTCGACTTTGAACGTAGAAAATAAGTTCTTCGTCGACTTTGCCAGAGGTACTGCCGTGCGTGCAGCGGACGTCATCGGCGAGAATTTCAAGTCCAGGAATTGAATCGGCACGTGCATGATCACTCAGCATCAAATTGTCGTTCCGCTGATAGCCGTCGGTCTTCTGAGCGTCAGGATCTACGGCGATCATTCCTCGCCAAACAGTGCGCGATTCGTCTTGGAGCGCAGCCTTGTAAAGAAAATCGCTGCGGCAATAGGGAGCTTGGTGATGCTGAAAAGTGTTGTAGGTCAGTTGCTGTTTGTCTTGAGTGAATAGGACGCCGTTAACTTGGCTGTAGGCACCTTTGCCAATTAATGAAACACTTTGACTTACTTGAGAAAATCGAGACCCCAAAGCCGCGACAGTCCATTGAAGCGTAGCATCCCGTGCGACAGTTGCACGCTGATGAGCAAAGTGCCAAACGCCACGTCCCCAATCTTGCAGATTCACATAACGCAGGTGACCTCCGGGCTTGACGATGATTTCTACACCGCCCAGATGAAGCCCTGCCGACGATTCGGAACAACTGTTGGCCTCATAGAGGAAGGTTGCCTCAGCGCCTTCTTCGATAACGATAATCGTGTGGCCGGAATCTGTTCCACCATCGGACATTGCTGCAGCGACATGAAAGGGCTGATCGACACATACACCGCGCGGCACGTAGAGCAGTTGCCCGCCGCTCCAAGTCGCTGCGTGGAGCATTGCAAAACGATCTTGATTCGGGTTCACCACGGAATAGATGTATGGCTGCACCAAGTCTGGATTCTCTAAAGCCAGGCGGCTAAGGTCGCCAAACAAGACTCCCTTTTCCTTCCAAATAGGCTCCAAATGTTCGAGCACCGTCTGGCCGTCAAACGTGCGCAACAAACCGGCTGCGGCGATTCCATCGGAAAGTCGTTGTGGGATTTCAACATCTTCAATTGTTGTTGGATCTGCGTTTCCTGCAAGCGGGTAGCGATCCAGTTTGAATCCGCGCAGATCGCTGCGCATCCAATCCTCCAGCTTGCGATCAGGCCAGTTGGCATCTTCATAATCACGCCAACTCTGCCGTCGCAAACTAGTCAGCCAAGTCGGTTCCTGACGTGCGGCAAGAAATTGTTCAAAGCCGGTAGCGTCATATTTAAGAGATTGAGTTGCAGCCTGAGTGGTGGACATGAAATCTGATTTGGATTCAAGAGTAGTTAAGAAATAGTACAAAATCTAAGTCGCAGAGTTAGCCGACCGATCCTTCCATTTGCAGCTGGATCAGCCGATTCATTTCGACTGCATATTCCATGGGCAGTTCCTTTACCAGCGGCTCAATAAACCCATTGACGATCATTGTGCTGGCTTCAGCTTCGCTAAGTCCCCGACTCATCAAGTAGAACAACTGTTCTTCACCAATTCGAGCCACACTCGCTTCGTGGCCGACGCTGACGTCCTGCTCGAGGATTTCGATGTAGGGATAGGTATCGGAGCGACTCTTGGGATCGAGGATGAGCGCATCGCACACAACATTGCACTTCGTATGCTTGGCACCTTTTTCGACACGCACCAATCCACGGTAGCTACTGCGACCTCCGTTTTTGCTTATCGATTTGCTAATGATTTGCCCGGTCGTGTGGGGAGCGGCGTGGACAAGTTTGGCCCCCGCATCCTGATGTTGACCTTTGCTGGAGAAGGCGATCGACAATATTTCACCGCGTGCGCCAGGCTCCATCATATATACGGCAGGATACTTCATCGTCAGCTTACTACCGAGATTTCCGTCAACCCATTCCATGGTAGCGTCGCGATAAGCCATCGCCCGCTTAGTGACAAGGTTATAAATATTGTTCGCCCAGTTTTGAATAGTGGTGTAACGACAGCGACTGCCGCGTTTGCACACCACCTCGACAACGGCTGAATGCAAACTTTCGCTGCTGTACATAGGAGCCGTACAACCCTCGACATAGTGCACCGAAGCACCCTCATCGACAATGATTAAAGTCCGCTCGAACTGACCCATGTTTTCCGCATTGATACGGAAGTAAGCTTGCAGCGGAAACTCGATCTTGACGCCAGGTGGCACGTATATGAACGATCCGCCCGACCAGACTGCCGAATTCAAGGCTGCAAATTTGTTGTCGGAGGGTGGAATGATCTTGCCGAAATGCTCTCGAACTAAGTCAGGATATTCGCGTACGGCGGAATCGGTGTCTAGGAAAATTACGCCTTGATTGGCCAGGTCTTCCTTCAACGAACCGTAGACGACTTCGCTTTCAAACTGAGCTTTGACGCCAGAAAGATATTTTTTCTCCGCTTCGGGAATACCCAACTTGTCAAACGTATCTTTGATCTCTTGCGGAACATCATCCCATGTTCGGCCTTGATGATCGGATGGCTTGAGGTAGTAAAATATGTCCTGAAAGTCGATGCCGATATCACCACCCCATTTCGGCATAGGCTTGGAGTTGAATATGTCAAGAGATTTGAGCCGGAAATCCAGCATCCACTGGGGTTCTTGCTTGATTTCGGATATCTGATGCACGATCTCCGCATCGATGCCCTTGCGGGCCTTGAATATTGCTTTGCTTTCAGTGCGAAAATTATATTTGTTGATTTCGCCGATTTGGTCTTCCGAATCGACTCCAAGGTCTGTGGCCATCGCTGTGCTCTTATCTGCTGGTTGTGATAATTTACGTTTGTGCCGGCGGCTTCAATTCCATCCGTAGGCGGAGTTTCTTCGCTGGGAATTACCCTACAGCGACTTCGGCGGTTTCGTCGCTAAGCATTTCTTGATTGACGCGTTCTGCATCCGGATACGCACCACGGATTCGCTCGTAACCCTTGGAATAGAGTTCCTGCGCCAACTCCACGCCACCCGTCTCCACGATCCGCCCACCGAGCATAACATGCGTGAAGTCAGGCGGGTTATGCTCGAGCAGTTTGTCGTGGTGAGTAATGATCAGTAGTCCCATTTTCTCGCGTCCGATTTCGGCGATGCTCGCGCTGGCCAGTCGTACCGCATCGGCATCCAGTCCGCTATCCGTCTCATCCAAAATTGCGAACTTCGGCTGAAGCATAGCCAACTGCAAAATCTCTGCGCGTTTCATTTCGCCACCAGAAAATCCTTCATTGACATAGCGTCGCGCAAACTCGGGATCCATTCGGAGCTGCTCCATCTTCTCTTTGAGCTCCTTACGGAACTCGCGCATCGCAATCAGCTCCTCGCCTTCTTTACGGTCAGGACGCCGCACATTGGTCGTGGCATGCCGTAGAAAATCGGCCATCTTCACACCGGGCACGCTCACAGGCCGTTGAAAGGCCATGAAAATCCCAGCCCGAGCCCGTCCGTCGGCCTCCATCTCGGACAAATCCACTCCATCAAGCGAGATATGGCCAGCCGTGACTTCGTAACCAGGATGACCGGCTATCACCAAGCCAAGCGTACTCTTGCCCGAGCCGTTCGGTCCCATCAGCGCATGAGTTGAACCATGTTGCATCTCGAGATTAACACCGCGCAAAATCGGTTTGCCATTTACAGATACATGCAAATTTTCAATTTTCAGAACGTGAGTCATCGGATACCAAATCTCTCTAACTGTGTGTTATTGATTTTCTATTTTTGCTTTTGTTTTATGCGGCTAGGTTACAGCTCGAAACTGACAGTGATGATGACCGTCGAGACGACAGCAATCGAGCTGCACGAGCTGGCCAATTGCTTCGCTAAACATTTCCTGTTCCATTTCGCAGAGCTGGCGATCGCTATCGTTGGTTACCAGCTCAGGATAGGGACAAGCGTGCATCTCCAGTATGGGAAGTGAGCCAGCCGCATTCACACTAACCGGGACTTTGCGCCGCCCCATCACGGCCGCCATAGCGGTGAATCTTTCGGACAAATCGCCGCCTGCCGGCAAATATTCTTTGAGTCCAGCTCCCATGCGACGTGCAACACGGCGCAGCAAACGTTTGCGCTGCAACTGGTTAGGCAACTCCAGTATCTCTTGCCAAAGCGCACCGGCCAGATCCGCGTAGCTCGCCGAAGCGTATCGGACGCCCAGCGGCGTCAAGAAATACACAAACTGAGGTCGCCCCCGCCCACTGCCAACTTTTTTCCGCCCCACCAATTCGACTTGGACCAATCTTTCTAGACGCTGGCGAACGGCCGTGGCCGTTACTTCCAAAGCCTCCGTCAGCTCCTGCACGGAAACTTGCTGCTTTTGGCGCAGCAAGTCCAGCACGGCTTGATCGATTGGTCGAATATGCTCCGAATGGGTGGAATCCATCTTTCTCGCTTCGCGTTGGCTGGATCGCTATACAATCACTGCATCTCACGATAGGAGTCCCACCGCATTTTGACAAGTACCGTTGCGAAAATTCGGAGGTTTCCTGGCAAGAACATTCATTCAAAGAATTTCAGTTTTCCGGGCAGCTGGACTATACTGAGGCATTCGAAACTTTTCGCACGAACCCCTGCATTTACGTGCTTTGCGTCTGATTCTATTCCTGCGCTGTCTCTGGAGGAGACCACCATGCGACTTCCCAACGCTAGCCCGCTGTTTCTGTTGACGCTGTTACTTTGCACAGCGCTGAGCACTCGCCCTGGCTTTGGACAAGCGACTCCAGCCGAAGCGGCTAGGCTAGGCATGGAAATCGCATGGCAGGGCCAAGTCCGTATGCCGAAAGTTGGCGGCATCGTTTCAGCCCAGCTGTGGGTTGAGCCTTCGCTCCCGCGGAAATACGCTGTTGTCGAGCTTCCCGGCAGAACAGTGCGAGTTTCCGCCGATGAGCTGGATCGCAAGGGAGTGCCGATTGGCATCGAGGAAGCCAAGAAGATTGCTGCCGGCCAAGCCCAGCGGATCGTTCGCAAGGCAGATGGTTTTGACGTTTCTGAAGTAACTATCCCGCGAATCCACCTGGTAGTTGTCACCAGCGATGGCCTCGTTCAAGCCATGGATGCTGAATCGGGAGTTGCCCTTTGGGAGCAGCCTGCGCTGTGCGGCCTCAGTACCGCCCCCGCGCATCCAGCTGCGCTCTCTTCGGCCGGTATCGCGGTAATTCATGGCAGGAATCTAGTGTTGATCGACTGGAAATCCGGCAAGCAACTATCCAATCAAGTGTTGAAATATGGTTCGGCAAATTCGCTGGCAGTGTGCAACAATTTGGCATATGTCTCGGATTATTCGGGACGCATGGTCGCCTATGGTTTGGGTGTGGAACGCAAGCCCTGGAGTGCTCGCATCTTCGGGCGGCCGGTGGGCACACCGGTAACCTTGGCGGATCAATCGCTCTGTGCGGTTGCTTCATCGGAAGGATATGTCTACACACTGAGCGGCGGTGAAGAGCCGAGCCAATGGAATCGCTATGAAACCTCGGCTGCCATCAATGGCAGCTTGTCGGCCGGCAATGGTGCGTTCTATGTAGGCACGAACAGCGGCATTCTGTCCAAGATTGGCGTCGAGGAACGAATTGGCAAAATAGTTTGGGAGTTCCGCACAGGCGGGCCGATCGCCAATCCGGCGTTTATTCATGGAAAGCAAGTGTTCTTCGCGACCGAGGCGGGTTCATTCCATTCGATCGACGACGAAACGGGCTTTGCCAACTGGTCTAAAAATGGTCAACGCATCGAACAACCCATCGCTGTCGTTTTGGACAACGTACTTTGCAAAACATCGACCGGTGAGATCGTCGCGATGAACGCTGCCGATGGTAGATTTGTCGCAAAAACAAACGCCATGGATTTGAGCATTACTGTGATCAACCAGTCAACGGATCGCGTATACCTAATCGGGGACTCCGGTCTCATGCAGTGCCTCAGACCGCGCGACGGATTACTTCCGAAGTTGGTTGCTCCAGTGGCCACAGTTGAAGAAACTCCTGCCGAACAGCCGCCAATGGAAGAGGCAACCACAGCACCTGCTGCGGGCGCCGAGGATCCATTCAATTTTGGTGGCGGTGCAGCGGCAGCCGCCAGCCCATTCGGTGGTGCCCCCGCAGGTGAATCCTCCAGCGAGCCCGCGCCGATAGATAATCCATTCGGAACAGGCAGCCCCTTCTAATCATCTTTGTTTGATCGCTACTTCGGTGACGGGAAAAACAACCCGCGGGCCGGAATATATATGCCGTCGTATACCACATAGACGGCGACAAGAAAAATCGCGATGGAGCTTATCCACAGCGTCACGTCGTACAAAGCCTTGGGCCGTAATCGATTATCGAGTCGGAAGTACCGGAAGTACAAAGCTGCGAAAACGACAATTAGCAAAATCACCACCGTCGCCAAGCCACCTAGAATCACCATCAACGCTGGATTTCCCATGACCAAAAACAGCGTGGCCCAAACCATGGGAATACACCAGGCCGCGATTCCAATCGCCCGCTTTCGCGATTTTTCATCTTGGAAATCGAAGAAGCCGATTTTACCAAACGCGTCTGCAAACATGCGAGTCCAGGCAGCCAGCGCGGCAAACAGCGTCGAATAAAGTACGACAATCGCTCCAATGACATACAGGATCTTAGCCCAGGCCCCCAGTGACTGTGTGTACAGGTTTCCTAAAGTGTGGATGACAGCAGAACCCTCTGGTACCAATCCCTGCCGATGTAACACAGCGGCGCCAAGCAGATAGAACATCACCGTCATTGCCGTATAGGCGACCATTGCTAAGCTGGCGTCCCAGTACATCACTCGTATCCAACCTTTAGCGCGTCTTTCCCATTCAACGGAATCATCCTTGGGGCCTGTATACGCCGCATAACCCTTTTCGATCAACCAGTAGTTGTAGGCCATGATCTCATCGCCTCCGACTCCGGTTATTCCGAACGCGCCCATCGCCGTCAGCAGCAATACAGTTTCCGTCGGAATGCTGGGGATCAAGCCACTGATTAACTCGCCGGAGGTTATAGCCATGTCCGTGGTTTGCAACACGACCAGAGAAATAAACGTGAATAACGTGAAAGCGCCAATCATGACCAGCGAAGCGCGTTCGATCAGCGTGTAGTAGCCACGAAAAACGAGAATCGATACCGAGATTGCAATCAAGTATGCGGCGATGGCTTTGTTCGGCATCACGCCCAAAGCTGGAAAAACTTCCACGGAAGCCAAGACGACGCCGCCCACGATTCCCCCAACTTGCATCATCTTGACCATCATCAGCGCCAGCCAAGTCCAGATTGACCAATTTGTTCCCTGAAATCTGGGCCCCGGAATCGTATTCAAGGACGCCATCGTCGACTCACCTGAGCTGATAGCATGCTTGCCAAATTCGATTTGCACAGCAACTTTCACCAAGCAGCTAAAGATAATAAACCACATCAATATGAAGCCAGCTTTTGCGCCGACCAAGGTCGTCGCGATTAACTCACCTGAGCCAACGATAGACGCAGACAAAATGAAACCGGGGCCTAGATACTTCAAGCTTGCCACAAAAGTCTTGGGCGGCTCCTTGATTGCGTCGACGCTCAGCACATAGGGATTGTTCTTTGGCATAGTAAGTAGCTATTCGAGGAGGACATGAGGGTGGGATAAGGTATCAAGCGGTATGCACGGACTAAGCATCATAACCTTATTAAAGAGCGTTAGGGCAGACTTGGGGCCATCACAAACGAAGTCGCTTAACCTACAATGGGGCTACTTCAGAAATGTTTCTGCTGAAGCTTCAGCCGCTTAAAGTCGTTTCCGCTGCTGCTGCTGTGAATAAGGCCGCGGCGCTCAGACGCTCAACCGGAATCTTGATTGTTTTTACCCGAGGTGCGTTTGTGATTATTGGTGTTCCAGCCGAAGTCAAACAGGATGAATATCGAGTCGCCATGTTACCCGTTGGCGTGGAGGAGCTAACCCAGCGCGGACACCGGGTGATTGTCCAGGCTGGCGCGGGTATCGGCTCGGGACTGGCGGATCACGCTTACCTGCAGGCTGGAGCTGAATTGGTCTCGAGCATCGACGAAGTCTACGCACTGGCTGAGTTGATTGTTAAAGTGAAAGAACCACAGACAAGCGAAATCTCATTAATTCGCAAGGGGCAAACACTTTTCACCTATTTCCATTTCGCCGCTAGCCGAGAATTGACCGAATCGCTGCTGGCCTGCGAATGCAACTGCCTGGCCTACGAGACGCTCGAAGATGAGCGAGGGCGTCTGTCTCTACTGACACCAATGAGCGAAGTTGCCGGTCGCATGAGCATTCAAGAGGGCGCAAAGTATCTGGAGCGTCCGCAAATGGGTAGAGGTATTTTGCTGGGAGGCGTGCCGGGTGTGGCTCCCGCTCATATCACTGTGCTTGGCGGAGGAGTCGTCGGTGCCAACGCCGCCAAGATTGCAGCGGGATTTCAAGCGGATGTTGCGATTCTCGATGTCAATATGGATCGCCTGCGTTACTTGGATGATGTCATGCCCCCGAACGTCAATGCACTTTTTAGCGATAGACATACCATCCGCGAGCAACTCCGTTTGGCAGACCTAGTCATTGGTTCCGTACTAATCCCTGGCGCAAAAGCACCACACTTGATCAAACGCGAGGATCTGATGCTCATGAAGCCCGGTTCCGTCATCATTGATGTCGCTATCGACCAGGGAGGTTGTGTAGAGACAAGCCGTCCGACCACACATCGCGAACCAACCTATATGATCGATGATGTAGTTCACTACTGTGTCACCAACATGCCCGGCGCAGTCGGTCGCACCAGCACCTTTGCTCTGTGCAATGTCACTTTGCCCTGGGTCCTAAAACTGGCAGATGCCGGACTTGAGAAAGCGCTTTCCGAGCTCCGTCCACTGCGAACGGCGGCTAATATTATGGCGGGAGAAGTTACCAACCGAGCCGTCGCCAATACTTTCCAGCTTCCGCTTCGCGAGCTGAAAAACTAAGGCATTGATTCCTTGCCAGAGTGCCTGTTTCATACTCTGCCACAACACTGCGAACCTACTGAAATCAATATGGCTATTTCAACCCCTCTCACTGCGCCAGCTTCGATCCAATGGATTGGGGAAGAGTCTGGATTTCTGCGTTTAATTGATCAGACTTTGCTACCCAGTGAGCTCAGAACGATTGACTGCCGAAGCGTAGAAACAGTCTGGGAAGCCATCAAAATGTTGCGTGTACGGGGTGCTCCAGCGATTGGTATAGCTGCCGCCTATGGCGTTGTCATCTCGCAAATTGCAGACAATTCGCATCGCTCCGACAGCCCCAACGACAATGCCCTGCGCGCGGCCGACTATTTGGCCACCAGTCGACCGACGGCAGTCAATTTATTTTGGGCGCTCGATCGCATGCGTGCGATTATTGCCAGCCATACCCAGGGTAGCAACGACCTCGCATCGAAACTCTTGCATGAAGCTAAAGCCATTCATTCAGAGGACCGCGAAATGTGCCGTGCAATCGGGCGTCACGGTGCCAGCTTGATTCCCCAAACCGCAACCATCCTGACTCACTGCAATGCTGGTGGGCTCGCTACCGCCGAGTACGGAACGGCACTCAGCGTCATGTTTACTTGCCAAGATCAAGGAAAACAGCTCAGCGTCTACGCTGACGAGACGCGCCCTCTCTGGCAAGGCTCGCGACTTACCGCTTGGGAGTTAACCCAGCGCGGCATTCCAACCACAGTCATCTGCGATTCGATGTCGGCGCACGTCATGCAAACCCGAAAGATCGACGCGGTCATTGTCGGCGCGGATCGCATTACAGCCCGTGGCGATGTTGCCAATAAAATTGGAACGTACGGTCTAGCCGTGCTCGCCCAACACCACAAAGTTCCTTTTTATGTGGCGGCACCTAGCAGTACGTTCGATTTGCAATTGACCAACGGCGCCGATATCCCCATCGAGGAACGAGACCATGCAGAGGTTATTGCACCCTATGGACATGCGGTCGCTCCCGCAGAGGCGAACGTTTACAATCCGGCATTCGATGTTACACCTGCCGAATTAATTACAGCTTTAATCACTGAGCGTGGAATTATCTCGCCGGTCAACCAAGCCGAAATCGCAATGCACTTCAGCTAGCTCGCCACACAGTGTAGGCCGCAACAAGCGCAGCGCAGTTGAGGCAGAATTGTTCCAACGACTGGGACTAAAACGACTGGGACTAAAACGACTCGAACACTCAATCGCCTCAAGCGTTGTGTGAAACGGTACGGAGATTCCGCCACCTATTGCAGCAAGTAAGGCCAAGTTACAGAGAATCGATGAAGCTCCTTCTTCTTAATCCGCCTGTTGGAGTCGCTCAGGAGTTGAGCCAGCGCAAACACAAATTATTGGTTGCCTGCCATGGCTACCACCAGCAACTCGAACAGTCCCACACGGATCAATGCACGTCGGTACAGTACCAGGGCAAACAGAAGGTCTCGCTTCAAGCATCTCGCCAAATCCGTGGATTGATTAAAGGCTTTGAGCCGGATTTGATTCACGCATTCCTGCCAAACTCGCTGTCTCAAGCACTATTCGCAACTTGGGGCATCCGCACAAAACCCAAGATTGTTTCGTTTCGTGGTATCACGCGGAAACCGTCCAAGCTGGACCCGTCCGACTGGATTTCATATTTGTCGCCAGGGGTTTCATTCCATGCCTGCGAGTCCAACGCGGTAATGCAGGCCATGATTGACGGTGGAATCGCTCGTCATAAATGCGCTGTCGTCTACAACTGTACTTCCACCCTGCAGATGTCCAGCAACACACACGAACTGCGTCAACAGTATGGCATTCCACAACATGCGTTTGTAATTGGAACCGTTGCCTGCATTCGACCGGTGAAAGGCATCGACATTCTATTGCAAGCGGCCATCCAATGTTCGACACAACCCAACTTGCATTTTCTGCTGGTAGGCGAATGCAAAGACCCACGCGTACTGCAGCTTGCGTCTGATCCACGATTGAAAGATCGCGTCACCATGACTGGGCACATCGCTAATGCGCCGATGGTAATGCCGACGATGGATTTGTTTGTCATGCCATCGCGGCGCGAGGGTCTCTGTCGTTCTATGCTGGAAGCAATGAATCTGGCGATCTGTCCGATTGTCAGCGATGCTGGTGGCATGAAAGAAATGGTTCGTCACGGCTTGGAGGGTGAGGTCTTTGCATCTGAAAACGTGAGTGAGTTGGTCAGTGCCATTGGTAGGCTCTGTTCCAACGACAAACAACGCCAAGCCTATGGCTTGGCTGCTCAGCAACGCGTTCGCGAGATGTGCTCTGCCAGCAGTTTCTGCACCCGACTCGAAGCGATCTACCAAAGTCTAGTTACGGAACATTGACTTGCATCAGGAACACCTGACTTAGAATTCGATTAATCCGCTCAAAGGGAGCATTTGCAACTGTGCTGTCGTCAATTGTGTCAGCCGACTCAAAAGGTCTTCGTTAGTCCAATCCTGTCGAGTTGGCATGACAACCGCGCTCGCCAGCTTGCCTGGTTCAAGGCTCCCCCAATCCTTCTCGATTCCGAGCGCTTCAGCTGCAGCCAGCGTCACACTATTCAGCAGCTCAGCATCCGAAAGAAAATCGCTGTTTTGACGCACGGTCACCAACTCGTCCCAAAGGCTCAAGTCTGGATTGCTTGCCCGCGAATCTGTTGCGAATACGACGCGGGCTCCTGCCTCACGCAACGCGCGCAGCGGGTAAGGCGCGTGGCCAAAGTGTGCATGCGTTCGCGGGCAATAGACCACCGTTAAACTCCTGGCAGCCCCCACTCTCTCGATCTGCTGCAGGGAGAGGTAGTTCCCGTGCACGAGTAGACTCGGCCGCTGCGAAAGTAGTTCAATGCATTGGTCGATCGACGTAGCAGGCTGCTCGACCGGGACTCCGAGCTTGATGAACGCATCGCGAAAAGCCCCGGTTCCGGTAGCCAGCCATTCTAGTTCGTCCTGGCTTTCCGCCAAATGCATGGCTAATAAGCGTCGCGGTGCACCGCTTCTTGCAAGCTCGGCCTGGACGCAGGGAAGGTACGTGGAATAGCTCGCATGTGGTGACAGACCCAAGGCAATCAGTATTTCAGCCCGCTTCATCTTGTGGTGCGCGTTGGCCCACTCGATACTCTCTTGTGCGCGCTGTAGTTGCAAACCGATCAGTTCCGGAAAGGCAAATACACGTGGAAACGCATTCGGCCGCACATGCGCGGCCCAACGCGACTTAGACAAACCGTGCTTACACGCTCCGCGAAGCGACGTGGTTTTGGAGACCGCCTCGCAAAAATCGTCCACCGATGGCAACCAATTCATTTGCCAAGGCTGCGTAACTATGTCTCCTACGACTGCGGCGCCGCTAAGGAAACTCTCTTGCAATCCGCGCTGAATTGTCGTAGCCATAAGTCTCTCGAAACCACCTTCTACGGGGACTGCGGCGGTTTGCCGCGCACGTCGAAACTGGACGACCTGCGAGATCCACTGCGGGAACGAGTCTCCTGCTGGAAGTGGTTGTTCGAGCGAGCTAAACTCCAAATGGGTATGAGCGTTGATCAGTCCTGGCATAATTGCCGCATCGCCAAAGTCGATATCCGCTCTCGAGCTTATCGAATCGGTGACCTCCACGATTCGCCCATGCCGTACTACAAGTTGCCCCGGGTGCAGTATGCGTGATGGTGAGACGACAAGGAATCTGGCTTGAAATCGAACCGCATCCATTTAACGCAAAGCTCCTGTCGGTCGTAGGTCCTAGTTGTCAACCGCTCGAACACGAATTCTTCGATGGCCCAAGATCAAACACCACGCCTCAAACAGGATTTTTATGCACAGCCGACCATCCAATTGGCCATCAGTCTGCTGGGAAAACGGCTTGTTCGCATGACCGACGACAATGTGCGGCTAAGCGGCATTATCGTGGAAGTAGAAGCCTATCTGTCAGACGGCGATCTTGCCAGCCATAGCCATCGCGGACGGAGCAAGAAAAATGGCTCGATGTTCGAAGCGGCGGGCACATTGTACGTTTATCCAATCCACGCGCGACATTGCCTCAACATTGTAACGGAAGAGCAGGGCAGGGGGGCTGCAGTGTTAATTCGCGCCCTTAATCCGATCGAAGGCAAGGAGCGCATGAGAATGCTGCGGGCACTCGATTCGAATTCAGATAGTACTAAAGAAAGTTCGATTCAACGCGACCTTCGATTGACCGCTGGCCCCGCGCGACTGTGCGAAGCATTGGGCGTCGACCGCAGCCACGACGGAGCGAATCTAATGGCCGACCCGCGAATTTGGCTCGAAGCTACCGAGGATATGGAATTGTCCACTAGGAGAATTGGCTGTAGTCAAAGAATTGGGATTTCACAATCCAAGGAGTTGCCGCTGCGGTGGTTTCTAGACGGTAATCGCTTTGTCAGCGGCTGCTCCCGCGAACATTCGCACGGGCGATTTTGGTTTTTCTAGTAACATAAGCAATCCGTGCTCACCCAGCGCGAACGCACAACTCGCTTCCCCTTTCTACCTTATTCCCAGCATCGTCCCAGGACATTTTGGTCTCCCTGTTTCAAGCAGCCGGGTGGCGTTACGTGCGCGGAGAAGAGCGGCCGGACCGCGAGTGGTTTACAGAATCGATTGACGGATCGACTTGGAAGAGCTAACCAACCAGCTTTTAGAACGTAACTCGAACGCAGACGCAAGCAATGGATGACACAAGCCTATACTCTTTGATGGTCGACCTGCACCGTGGTGGTTGGCGCCAGGGGCCAGGGAGTGATGATGAGACACTCCGCGCCTTGGAGCTGACTCGCCTTGACAGAAATGCAAGACTGGACGTTGCCGACATCGGCTGCGGCACGGGGGCTGCTTCACTGGTGCTTGCCAGTAATTTATCTAATGCCCGTGTGACTTCGGTCGATCTTTTTCCGGAGTTCCTCAATGTCCTCATGCAGCGAGCAGAAACCGCGGGCTGTTCAGACCGAATTGAAGCGGTGGCAGAGTCGATGGACGCACTTCCCTTTGCTGAGGAAGCCTTCGACCTGATTTGGTCCGAAGGGGCGATCTACAACATAGGCTTCCGCAAAGGGCTTCAGGCTTGGCGACCGTTTCTCAAACCGCACGGAGTGCTTGCCGTTTCCGAGATTACGTGGTTGCATCCTGACCCGCCCCAAGAGATCCTTGAGCATTGGAACTCGGAGTATCCCGAAATCGCGACGGCAGCTGAAAAGATTGCGACTCTCGAGTATGCGGGCTACGATCTCGTCGGGTATTTTGCCCTACCTGCGGCCAGCTGGATCGACAACTACTACGATCCAACCGAGCTTCGAATCCCTGCATTCCTCGCACGTCATGCTGACGAAGCGGATGCATTCAGGGTCGTAGAAATGGAACGGCAGGAAGCCCAGCTTTACCGGCGATTTCGAGATTGGTTTAGCTACGGGTTCTATGTTGTCCGTAGGCGTTGATCGAAGGCCATAAGCTTGACAGCGGACAAGCCATCTCGCGCCGACCATAAACTGCCAGGAGGGGAGAAAACAAAGGTGTCGGGAGTCTTGTCTGACTGTACTTGCAGAGCTACGACATCGCTGAGCGTCGCCGGTGTTCCAACTAAATAACGGCGGCCGGCGCCTCGCCACTTATGAAAGTGGCGTCGTCCAATTCGAGTTCGCCAAACGACGGAGCAATCCTTGCCAACGCGATAAGAGCTGTGACATCGGCGCAGCGAAAGAGCGGCGTTCGATTATCAGCCATTCAAACCACTGCAATGCCGCCAGAAGCACTGAAACTCGATCGAGAAGTTGCACTCGCTGGGGATCGATAACAGGATTCACTTCCAAGTACGCCGCCAAGCCAGTCCGCCATCGACCGCTGTCTTGCGGCTCGAGCGAACCTAGCAATCGAGCGACGTCTGTCGCGGGCTCATCGACTCGACCGGCACCAAAGTCGATGATGCCTGTTACTTCGTCTTGAATGAACAACACATGATCGCTCCAAATGTCCCGTAGCACGAAATGGTTTTTGACCGGGACGCGCTGGATCGATTGCAGGCTGTCGCTGAAGCTTGGTCCAAGCCGAATCAACTGACGTACCGTCTCAACCGCCAGTTGCTGCAAAGCCAGATCAGCTACGGGACTTTTCAGACTTGGAATACGCCGAATCCACCCGTCTAGTCTGGGCACTCGCTCGGCAACCGTGGGACTGAGAGCCTTTCTTTCCTCGGCGGCTGCCCAGGCCCTATGCAGAATCGCTAGACTATGCATGGCATTTGCCAGGCGCGACGTGGAGGGAGCTTTCAAGTAATCTGCCGAGCCAGGCATCCATTGAGTCAATTCCCAAAAACGACTTCCGTCAAACGTAAAGGACTGTCCACTTCGATTTGTGAGAATTCGGGGAATCGTCGGTATG
>JBGSTP010000142.1:0-8624 GCA_041736515.1 Pirellulaceae bacterium | reverse complement strand
GATGGGCATCACGGCAATTTGCCATGTTCCCCAAACGACAAGAAACACTGCGACAGCCAACGTGAGCATGCGCTGCTGTAGCGAAAATCGAATCACTGAATTCAACATGGGTGCTTCCGATTCTCAGTGGGTATGTCCAGCATGTGGGTCGACACCACTACTCAAGCTGTTCTTTAAAGCCATCTGCATCTGGTGGGCAGACTTTAAAGCGATGACATCGCCGGGAAAAATGGAACCATCGTTGGCTATGACTACGGAAGACTGGTCTCGATGCTTTATATGCACAGGAATGCGCATGAATCGATTGCCATTCTGTTGAAAAACATACCACTCTGCCCCTTCGTTAACGACAGCCTCGATTGGCAGCACGATTTGATTCTCCCACAGTTCGGCTGGCACTCTGAGCTCTAGTCGTTGCCCCAAGCGATACTGCCATGAGAGGAAACGCTGTCCTGCGGAATTGAAATCGTCTCGCGTAGTTTGGTTGGGCAGCTCAATGAAGAATGATAGAGTGCGCGAGTCCGAGTCGATGGTGTTCTCTACGAATGCCAGCTTTAGATCAGAGATGCGGGTTGCACCTGAGATACCTGGAAAGACCGCCTCCACCGTCCAACCTTGCTCGGCTGTTTTCGCAATGACAGGAACATCCTGTTCGAAGGCTTTGCCTTCAATGAACAGCAGAGAATAGTCCGACAATGCACACAGTTTGTCCCCAGCCATAACAGCCTGGCCTTTATGTACTTGCAGACCTTCGACGACCAACGGCTTTTGTTCCAGCGGTTCCTGTTTTTCAGTGGCTGCTTCCTTCGCAGAATCGGAATCGGCTGGGTAGGCTAACGAAACGGAACGGTAGGGATTTTGGCTCAGGTGCAATTCCTCGTCTTCATCGTGACGATCAATATCGGGTGCTAATACTCGCAGGTCTCGAAGCAGCCTTCCCTCTGTTCCGATTGCATCTACCTGACGCTCGGACAGCCCGTGCAGTCGTAGCGCTTCGCGTAGAGATCGCAAATGGGCCTCCAATTTCTCTTTGGCATATCGCCTTTCCAGCAGCGACCTGCCGGAAATGGCTCCCGATTGTGTGGCCTGATCAAGTCGGGCAATCTCGCGTTCTTCGACCTCCAGTTCGCTGAGTGTTTTTAGGTAAAGTGTTTGAGTCTCTACCAGATCTTCATACGTTAGTTGAACTTCGAAGAGTAAGGCGCCAGGCAAGACGGCTTCGCCAGTCACGGCATGCACGTGCGTCACGATTCCATTGAGCGGAGAAGCTACAATTATTTGCGAGCGACCGGGTCTGGGAACGATTACGGCAGGTACGGTTATCGAGCGGCGGTAGGTCGATAACTCGATCGGCCGAAGATACTCGTCAGTCAATCCCAGGTTCATTAGCGACTGTGGCGTCAATAGCAGAGAAGTTGCTGAGGGGCTTAACCCAGATTGACGAACCGAGTCGCTGCCACCGACTAAAACTTCGGACGAACTGCTATGTTGAGACGACAACGTGTGATCGACCCACTGCAGAAGCGGCGGCCACCAGAGCGAGTTAAAGACAACTGCTGCTAGCAACAGTGTAAGTAGACTGCCTACTTGGAGCCAAGTCCCACTTAGCTGCGGGTATTTTCTGTTCATTTCAAGTCTTCCATGCATCTCAGGGGGAGTAGCATTCCGTGCGACGATCAGGCCGACGAATAACTGATCCACGCGATCTATTGCGACGAACTCAAACGGGCCGCTCTGCGCAACGGATTGAACCGAGGCACGCTATGGCCAGACCACTGTCAAACGCAGCTCTCTTCAAAGGCCTTGGAAACAGAAAATCCAGTTGAAATCGTTTCCGTAGTTAGCTGGCGTTCAAATCTGCCAGGATTGCTGAAAGATACAGCGAGAAGACGAATTGTCGCCACCTTCTGAATTAGATGTAAACTCGCCTAGTCTACGTAGCTGCAGGGACCGCAATGCAGAACAACCGAGACCAACGCCTGGGAAACCAGTCGCTTCAGTTTGCAAATCGACCAAGTTGACCGCACAGATCAGATACACACAATGCTCTAAATGACAACCATGCGGTTGGCGGTGAGGAGACTGTGGGTTAGTGCCGAAAACAGCATAATCGGTTGCTGCACTGGGATTGCCAGACTTCGATAGGAGAATGTCATGGCAACGTTCGGAGTTGTCGGAATGACTATCTGCGTGGGCCGAGTCGCAACCTAGGTGTTCGCTCCCAACTGTGTGCGTCGCGTGGCAATCAGGCGTTTCGTTGCAAAGAGGATCACCACAACATCCCCAGAGGGAGTGCGTTAGGAAGGCGATCATCGATAGGATTTTAATGATTTCGTTAGGCACCGAAAAATTCTTCGCTGTAGATTGGAAGCCACAGGGGGATTATCGGCATTCCTCGATGGCGGGTCAACAGCATCTGTTGATTGCCAAAATCGCTGTGCCGGTTCAAGATCCGCAGAATTGCATCCTTCGCTCTGAATGCTAGCGGCAGATTCAGGAGGACAAATCGAAGGAAATGGATCAAAATGGGCATCAGCAGGCGTAATGTAGTAGCAATCGCTGATAGATGTCGCCACCGCGTCGCAACTGCTCTAGATCGATCCATTCGTCCGACCGGTGCGCCTGCTCAATATTGCCGGGCCCAAGTACAATCAGCTCGGTAAGCTGTTGAAAGCAGCATCCGTCGGTAGCATAGCTGACCGACTGTGCCTGGCTGAGGTCGAGTAATCGTAAAGTCGTCTGCACAAAGTGGCTGGAGATTGGTGTATCCAGTGGTGGCAGTGGAGGCCAAGTTGTCAGCTTAAGATCCAGATGTTTGGCAACACGACAGAGCTCGTCCAGTACAAATTGCCAGTCGGTCGCAGGCATTGGCCGAAAGAAGATTCTGCAGGTTGACTGACCGACAGTTATGTTTGCGGCACAAGGGCTGTTCTCAATGACCAGGTTCATAGTCAAAGTTGGAGGCGAAAATGCCTCATTGCGAAATCGAGGTTCCGAATCGATACGGGAGGCTAATTCGCGGACGAAGGCGAGAAAGGGAATCATCTGCCAGTTCGCGTTTTTGCCATCGACCGTACTGCTGTGGGCGGCTACTCCAAAACTCGACACATCAACGTGACAGCCACCCTTGTGCGCATTGACAACTTGCAATGATGTTGGTTCAGTAATCACGCCCACGCATTGAGTGTCCGCCATTTCCGCAAAGAGCTTTGACTCCTCAGCCAGCAGTCGTGCTCCCGACATTCCACACTCTTCGTCGCCGGTCGCAAAAAAGTAAATGGCGCGAGTCTGTTCGTTGTGGTCAATTCGCGAGCAGGCTGACAGCATTGCGGCAATCGGACCTTTCATATCGCAGGAGCCACGTCCCCACAATCGCTGTTCTGCGATTGCGCCAGAAAATGGGCCGCCATGTTTACAATTCCAGCCTTCTACAGAGACCACATCGGTGTGGCAAAAGAAGCCGATACCGGGCGCTGACCACGGCTCGGAAGAATGTCGGTCGGCTCGTTCTCGGCCAGCCAATGGTACACGTTTCGCTGCCACGCAGACTTTGGGAGTTCCATGTACATCTTGATAATTGACCAGCTCCACCTGAAAACTCAGTTGTTCAAGAGCCCGTCCGATGTATTGGCTGACTTCGAAGTTCGATTCAGATGTAACTGACCCAAAGGAAATCAGTTTTTGGGCCATCTCTACTGGATCAATCAACGTTGAACCCTAAAAGCGAGGTCGAGAATATATGTGTGCAAAACCGTTATCTTACCCGAACAGGTGAAGGCTGTTAATGATCGGCGAAGCGGTATTCGCTGAGCTGCGAATTCAACATCCTATGCTGTTAGCTGACGCGATAACTTGGTATTCTTCTTTGCACGAAATTTTGCAGCGACCGACTGACTCTAATGACAAGACGAGCTCAGACGACAACACAAGTCCCCGCAGATTCAGCCTTCGCGTTGACCACCAGGAACGACAAAATGAAAGACGTAAATCCAAACGCCGTCCTTGCACTGATCCTTGGCGGAGGACGCGGGACTCGTTTGTATCCACTCACAAAGATCCGTGCCAAGCCTGCGGTTCCGCTGGCGGCTAAATACCGTCTGATCGACATACCCATTTCGAATTGTATCAATAGTCAGATTAACCGGGTTTTTGTACTGACGCAGTTCTTGTCGAATTCCTTGCACCGGCACATTCGACAGACGTATCGCTTCGACCATTTCTCGGGCGGTTTTGTCGAACTGCTGGCGGCACAGCAAACGATGGAGGGCACGGACTGGTACGAAGGTACAGCGGACGCTGTACGTAAGAACTTGCCACACATCGATCAGCGGGGGGTTGAGCATGTGCTGATTTTGTCGGGCGATCAACTCTACCGCATGGATTACATGGATATGTTGCGAACCCACGTAAAGAACAATGCGGATGTGACCATTGCCGCTATTCCCGTACATCGGCGAGAAGTTCATGCGCTGGGGGTGATGCGTTGCGACCAAACCGGGCGTGTCACCGGATTTCTGGAGAAGCCGCAGACTGCGCAAGAGATCGACATGGTTAGCATGGATCCAGCCTGGATCGATGCTCAGGGGATTGAATCCAGAGGGCGAGATTGCTTGGCGAGCATGGGACTCTATATCTTCAATCGCGACCTGCTGTTCGAAATTCTTGAAAAGACCTCGTACGAAGACTTCGGCAAGGAGGTTTTCCCGGCTGCTATCCGTAGCCGCCGAGTTCAAGTTCACTTGTTCGACGAGTATTGGGAAGACATTGGCACGATTCGCGCTTTCTATGAAGCAAATTTGCAATTGGCGCAAGCCAATCCGCAGTTCAATCTCGTCGACCCTGATGCGCCGGTTTATTCGCGCCCGCGATATTTGCCACCTGCGATTATCGAAGGAGCTACAATCGAGTCGAGTCTCATTGCGGACGGCTGCCGAATTGGGAGCGGCACAGTAATAGAAAACAGCGTCATTGGGCTCCGATGCCTCATTGGTGAAAACGTGACAATTCGCGATAGCATTATCATGGGCTCAGACTACTTCGATAGCGATGTACAAATCGACGCCCATCTCGCCAAAGGCGATCCACCAGTCGGTATTGGCACTGGCTCCAAAATTATTGGATCTATTTTGGACAAGAATTGTCAAATCGGCGAAAATGTCGTTGTGGAAAACGTGAGAAAAATCGAATCCAGCGATGAACATTCGCCGTGTATCATCCGCGATGGGATCCCAATCGTGATGAAGGACGGTATTCTGCGCGACGGATGGACCATGAGTTGAGATTTCCGCCAGCGTCGAAATGTAAATCTGCAAAGCCGCCAGCTAGTGGTGTTTAAACCTCTCGATCAAGTCCCCATGCGTATCGAACGCGAGCTCGGTGGGCTCCGTTAATACTTCCAGCTGAGGGTGGTGTTGCGCTTGATCGTAGAACACCTCGCTGCACTCAATTTCATCTAAGCTCAATGTATCGCGTATCCACATCGCCGTTACTTTTTCGACTGGAACGTAGCCAGCCAGCTGACAAGCGACCTCCAAGGCGGAACGATCATTCGGGTAATGGATTGGCACCATCGCCCCGGTTACATGGCCCGCCGTAACGCAATTCATCTGCGTTGTTTCTCGATCCATCTGCGAAACCAGGCGTTGATGGCACAACTCGGAAAGACCAATGCCACATGCGTTGCCATGCGTTTGTTGGGTGAGCCCGCGCAGGTAAATGTGATGAATGTCCGGTAGTTCGCCGTCTATCGCTGCGTGATCGTTTCGCTTTCGGCCGATGACATTGGTATCCATTCCGGAGCCAGAGATGTTCTTGCCAATTTGATCCACAATCAGCAGTTCCGATCGATCAAAGGGGAGTTTCGGCATCCATTGTTTTACTTGGCGAAGCAACAACGGCTCTTGAGACTCGATCTTTTCCGGAACGACGCCAACAATTTGTGCCGTCTCTTCATAAGCGTTCTCGAGGATGGCGAGCCCGGCCAGTATGTTGCACCGCGCGATTACGGTTCGCGAAACAGAGCGCACAATTTGATCAAATGAATAATTGACGATTGCGCGATGGTAGACTTCTGCACCGCGCTGTTTCCCCAAGCCAATCAGCATCATCTTCATCAGCCCGCTTTCGATATCGCCGATAAAGCGAGTGTGCGGCTTAATGCGATTCACGACTAACACAAAATCCGCATTAAATGCAAAACGATCGAAATAGATCGGGAACCCCTCGTCAGATACTGTTATTTGTTCAACGTCCATGGAACTTCGAATGGGACACTTCATGGAGTCTTCGGTAATACCAAACCGCGCCAACACCGCCGCTTGGCCAGCGGCGGTCGCTCCGCCATGACTGCCCATCGCTGGTACCAGAAACGGTTCAGCGCCCTGCTCTTTCAGAAAATCAACACAAGCTCGCGTGATGTCGGCTATCGCCGCGACACCACGGCTGCCCACCGTGATTGCCACAGACTTTCCTTTGAGCTGCTGGTGGATCGTGGCAGCAAGCTGCTCGAGCACGGATGCACGAACATCGGCTACGCGTGTTCGAGGAAAAGTTTGGCGAAGCCTAAAGAAACGGGGCAGCGCATTGGACATGGTTGTTTCCTGAAAGTGAATTTGTTGCGCAAACCAACCGTGGTGAGAAAGTGTCCTGTTTTTCTGAGGAACTTGTCTTGGAGCCTGAATGGGGAATAGTGCTCTTGCACCATTCCAGTACCATCGCTGCGGCTGGCGGCTACGCTACCGTTGGTTAGTCAACAAATAGGTAAGTCATTCTGGGATGTTTAGCCTACAATGATAATTGCTGTAAGAAAAGCTGAGTTGAGGCCGATGAAGTGAGGGAATTGATACTTGAGAGGGCTTAGGCATGACGTACAAGCACACGCAGCATTCGCATTTGAAGTTCTTACTTTATGCTCTGGCGGTTGGCATGTGCTTGACTGGCTGGATGTTGCGTGCACAAGTGCCATTTTTCTGGTTATTTCCGATTGTCGGCGCGCTGATGCTAGTGCTTGCCGGATCGTTCCATCACCTGACAGTTGCTGATGCGGGAGATCGACTATCAATTGCATTTGGCCCACTGCCGTTGTTTAAGCGGTCGATTCACTACAACGAGATTGTCCGCGTCGAGCCCGCGCGCACCAGCCTGCTTGATGGATGGGGGATACATCTCAGCCTCCGCGGTGGCTGGGTTTGGAACCTAAGCGGGCAAGAATGTGTTTTGATTCGAATCCACAAAAAAAATAGATACGGCAAATTGTGGTTGGGCACCGATGACGTAGACCGCCTCGTCCAGTTCCTGCAATCGAGAACGAATCTGGTGCGGTAGGTGGTGGCATTGGAATCGCGGCCGAACCACTGGTCTTTTCCGTCAGTCCTAAAACGGTAATGCAGAAGCTAATTATCGCGTAGCGCACAACATCTCCCGTGATCGACTTCGAGAAGATTGTGACTTACGTTATTTCACACTCCCATCCGCTCGCGTGTGCCCCCATCAGCGGCGCTCACCTTGGTGAGTTGAATGAAGAAGATTTGATGAATCTGAAGCAGATTTTGGCGAGTAAAGTCCACCAGCGTTGCACCTGCGGTAATATCGTCCTTTTAGGCGGTAGTGACTACCCGTTGGCGGTAGCGACTGCTTGGAGAGTCTTAAACTATTGAATTGGAGTTGCGAGAATGGCGTTGACGCTGAAGCTAAATCCCTACGCTTTCGATGATGACGGAAACAAACTCTATCGAGGAAATATTTACGTCTCGAAAGTCAATTTGCGAACGACCGAGATGGAGAGTGGAGATTTGGTCGCATATCCCACGAGAATTGCCAGAGCTACTGATCCAGCCGGACGTGCGGGCTTTCTCAATTTGCTTGAGGTCACCAGCGACAATTCTTCCGATCTAAGGCAAAGCGTTGGACAGCCATTCTCGCTCAGACTTGCGAACCGAAAGCTGATCGTTGTCCGACGAGTCTACGACAATGCAGACGAGACACTAAGAATATGGTTTATCGCTAAGTGGAAGAGAAATGATAGTGAAGCGGTTAGAACGGTTACTACTAGTAACTTAGTGCTGACCATTGAGACAGATGAAGGTTACGACGAAGGGGATATTGTAACCCCACCTATCGTCACTGAGGATCCATAGGATCATCATTCAAAACGTGTAGCCAGGCGCTCCACGAACAACATGTTCTTTCCAGTTCCGTCCACGATGTCCCTGTGGCGTGTGCGCTGCGTTGGCATCGTGGATTGGGAGTTCACTACCCAGATAGGTGTCAAAGCAGCTTGCGACCTAGTCGCGCGGGTCCGGCCTGCGATTCTCTACCAATTCGACACTTCGTGAGTTCTATCCTTCAGCAAAACCTCATTTGGAAAGCTCGACGTCGGATTCCCATTGCATTGCGAACAGGAGCGTCGGGTGGTTAGGGATTTCGCTACGGAGCTGATCGTACTCACTCTTGAATTTGGACTGAATTTCTGTCCGCAACTGCTTTTCCGAATCGTCCAATGATCGATAGTGCACTAGATGGACGAGCATTTGAAGCGGAAGGTCGTTTGCGTTGGGGGGATGAGCGGCAAAGATGGAATCGAGGAGTTCTTGGGCTTGCGTTGCGGCAGCCTGTGCCTCTCCCTT
>JBGSTP010000141.1:0-6259 GCA_041736515.1 Pirellulaceae bacterium | reverse complement strand
AAGCGCCCAGGTTAGCATTAACGCAAGGAGTGTGCCAAAAACGGCTGCGAACATCGCCAAGCCACAGGATTCGAGCAGGATCATGTAGACAACTCGCCTCCTCGGCCAGCCAATGGCCCGCAAAATTCCAATCTCTCGGGTTCGCTCCATGACGCTCGTAAGCATCGTGTTAAGCGTTCCAATCGAGCCAAGAATTAACGCGATCATGGAGGTCATCCAGGCCATCGCAGCGGCAAGCTGCATGCGAGTATCCGTTTCGACAAAGTCCTTGGTGGCCAAGGGAAGTAACTTCGCGTCTAAGGCCGCTATGGCCGCAATTGCTTGCTTTGCATTCTCCGTTGACGCTGAAACGAGGTCGACGTTCACGTAGGTTGCTTGTCCCTTTCGGTCAGTCAACGATTGAAGTTGGCTGAGTGGCAATATCATCGCTCCGTTTTCCCATGTGCTCGGACTTCGAAAGACTCCAGTGACTTGATAGCGTTCGTCGAACAGAACAATGGCTCCTCCAGTACGAACATTGAGTCGGTCCGCGAGATGAATCCCCAGCCACACGCTTCTCTCCGCTTGGACGGATGAATTCTCCAGCACGGTTTCGGCGTTCGTAGGCAACCCATTGATATTGCGCCGCTTAGTGTCATCATTCCGATACGGCGCTGTATCAAATTGATCCAACTCCAGTTCGTAGTCGGCTCTCAACCATGAGTTAGCAGCGATACCCATTGTGGGTATACCAAAGATCCCGTCCTCTTCCAAAGAAAGCGTTTCCAGTAACACGGCAGCTGTTCGAAGTACCCCAGGCAAGCCTTCAATTTTGCTTGCAAAACCTTCATCTACTGAGCTACTAAGTCTATCGGCGGAACCTTCGCGGGAGACGACAATATCTATCGAGTGGGCAGCGTAGATGCCCGCAAAAGACTGCGAAAACCCTTGAGCAATGCCAGTTAGTGCCACAACAGCCGCTATAGCTGTGGCTAGGGCAAGCGTGGTAAGGGCCGACCGAAGAGGTCGGCGAACCAGGTTTTTCCATACAAGTGAAGTGAATCGCATTCAGCCCGCCTGGCGTTAAATAATCGCTACTTGCCCCAAGATACCAAAGTTAGGCAAATCGCGACATTCAGGCAAAACCGAGGAACCGTGCGGCAGGAATGATCTAGGCGAGATTCTGCGCCTTGGTTGTCCGATGGTAGACAATATCCCCGTTCGGATGAGCAACCGTCATGTTTGCTTATTGCCCAAGTTTTATTCGGCAACATAGGTTCGCGGCCATGATCCGGTTTTCCCTTTTGTTTCTGCTCATCGCCGCCACACCAGCGTGTCGTTTGTCGCAGCCTATTCAAACCATTATGCGTGGATCCATGAACATGGACGGCGACATGCGCATGGATGGCGATATGAATATGAACGGCGACATGCGTATGGACGGCGACATGAATATGTCGGGGGAAGTATCCACGGTGATGCGGAGCGACAATCGAGCATCTCGACTAGTCAGTATCCCGGTGTACGGTCCTGCCGGCAGCGCTACTGACAAAATAGCGGCTGCCAAAATTGTGATACTCGATGTGGACGGGCTACTGGTCAACAAGAACATAGGCGGCTTTGGCTCGTTGGGTGAGAATCCTGTTGCGTTGTTTCGCGAGAAGCTGGACGCAATCATGGCGGATGCATCCATCGCTGCGATTGTGTTGCGGATCAACAGTCCCGGCGGCGGCGTAACCGCTGCGGACATCATGCTCCGAGATATGCTCCAAGTCAAAAATACTCGAAGATTGCCGGTCGTTGCCTGCTTGATGGACGTCGGCGCCGGAGCTGGGTATTACCTGGCCTGTGGTGCAGATGTCGTGATTGCGCATCCTACGTCGATCGTTGGTGGCATTGGCGTGATACTCAATGCTTACAACATGGAACTGGCGATTGAACAGTTCAGCATCGCTTCAATTCCAATTAAGGCCGGTGAGCGGATCGACATTGCCTCGCCAGAGCGCGAGATGCAATTTGCGGAGCGCGAGATGCTTCAAGAAATGGCTGATGAATTTCATTCGCGTTTCATCGAGCATGTAAAGTCTTCGCGTGCTGCAGCAGCGGGAGACGACATATTCGACGGCCGCGTGGTGACCGGACTACAAGCCAGAAAGCTGGAATTGGTGGACCAAATCGGATATTTGGACGATGCGGTATTCGAAGCACGCAGGCTGGCGGATGTTCCAGCCGACGCGCCGTTGGTGATGTTGCGACGGGACAATGATCGCGCCTACACGCTATTGGATGTGACTCCCAATGTTCCCACAATGTCGTCTATCATTCCACTCAAGTTGCCGGGACTGGATCGCAGCAGCCTGCCGACTTTTCTGTATCTTTGGCAGCCAGAGCCAAGCCTAGTAACATCCGCTGGCGGATAGCGTCGCACTATCTCCAGACCAAGCCCTCGGGCAGACTGTTGAGATTTCTAGGCGTGCCATCGGTGATGACGATCATGTCTTCGACGCGCACGCCACCGAACTGACGACTGTAAAGCCCAGGTTCAATGGTTAGTACCTCACCGGCATTCAAAGTTCCACCGTTGTCGTCGAGCAGAATGGGTTCGTGAACCTCCAGGCCGATACCGTGGCCCGTCCCATGCGGCATTATGGGCTGATCGGACATAGCTCCACGTTCAAATGCGTAACCGAGTTCCGCAAGCTTGCTCTTTGTAGCCCCATGAACTTGATCAGCGGTAGCTCCAGTTCGCGCGGCGCTAGTGGCGGCAGATTTGGCCGCAACGACGGCCGCGTGCATGCTTAGAATTTCATCGCAGGCATCACCATGGACCACTGTCCGCGTACAATCGCCCCAATAATGTGTTGCTTGGCTGCGCGGGAATATATCGATAATGACCGCTTGGCCAGACACAAGCGGACCGCTGCCCCGCTCGTGGCAATCTGCGGAATGCGGAAGCGTGGCGACGATGGAATCATGCGGATTAGAAAAGTCGCGGTCGAGTAGAAACACGCTAATCATTTTTCGCAATCGTTCACTCGTCAGCAACTCGCCTTGATGAAGCAATCGGCCAGCGGCATCGGCCGAGGCGCTGGCCACGGCTTGACAGGCCATTAGCATCGTTTCTTCGGTGACCCTTTGCGCCGCCGCTAAGCAATCGAGCTCGTAAGCGTCTTTCACGCGGCGATCGATCACGCCCAATTCTGCAGAGTATTCGACATGGATGCCAGCTTGGAGAATATGCCATGCGAAGATATACGGCAAAGTGCGATCTGTCACTACGCTGGCCACACTACTGCGTCGCAGGCACTCTGCCACGGACTGGGCTGTCGCGGTAGCGCGATCGCCCGACAGTCCACCCTGCGGAGTAAAGTCGGCAGGACAATGAACGGCATCGACTTTAACTGCCCTGCGAGCTCGATCCATTTCGATATCGCGAACAATAAATACGGTACGTGCTTGCCCTTCGATCTGCAATGACAACCAGGCTGCCGGATCTCCCACGGCAAAACGCACGCGATGAAAAAACGAAGGATTCTCGCTCGGAACACCTGCAAGCAACAAAGCTGATTTCACGTTCTACTCCCATTCGATAGTTGCTGGAGGCTTGCTACTGATATCGTAGCATACTCGATTCACCCCTCGGACCTCGTTGATGATGCGACTGCTCATTCTCGCCAGCAGATCGTAAGGCAGATGGCTCCAATCGGCTGTCATGAAATCATCCGTGTTGACCGAACGAATTGCCACAGCGTTTTCGTAAGTACGCGCGTCGCCCATCACCCCAACGCTTTGCACCGGCAAAAGCACTGCGAACACCTGCGATGTCTGGCGATACAGACCGGCGGCCTTTACTTCGCTGACAACGATGTGATCGGCTTCGCGCAGCACGTTGAGTTTTTCTTTAGTAACTTCGCCCAAGCATCGAACAGCCAATCCCGGACCAGGAAAGGGGTGTCGCCAGACCAATTGCTCGGGTAATCCCAATTCGAGCCCAAGTTTACGAACTTCGTCCTTGAACAAATCTCGCAACGGCTCGACCAATTCGAATCCAAGCTGTTCGGGTAGCCCG
Organism: Pirellulaceae bacterium; assembly: GCA_041736515.1. Classification (GTDB taxonomy): domain Bacteria; phylum Planctomycetota; class Planctomycetia; order Pirellulales; family Pirellulaceae; genus Aureliella. Next base: position 2,211 of record JBGSTP010000141.1, on the reverse strand, counting down.
CCCACGTTGTGATGAAGTTTGATCGTGGCAGCTGGACCGTCTTTGGCTGCTCCACTTTCGATTACATCGGGATAGAGAGTCCCCTGAGCCAGGTACTTTGCACCTGAGATCTTGGCCGCCTCCTCCTTGAAGCAGTCGATGAAAAGATAGCCAATTCGGCGCCGCTTTTCTTGCGGCTCAGATATACCGACCAGTGTTTCCAGGAACCGATCTTCAGCTTGAACAACGTGCAAGTCTGCTTTGAAATGGTTGGTAAACTCGGCCAACACGGCAGCCTGTTCGTCCTTGCGCAACAGGCCGTTGTCTACCAAAATACAGCTTAGTTGCGAACCAATGGCCTTGTAAAGCAACGCGGCTGTCACGGCACTGTCGACGCCGCCGGACAGTCCACAAATGACTCGATCATTGCCAATTTCCGCTCGCAAGCGTTCGATGGTCTGCTGTGCAAAGTCGGCCAGGTGCCATAGGCCTTGGCATCTACAGACCGCATATAGGAAATTATGCAGTATGGTGCCTCCGAGCGGTGTATGCGTGACTTCAGGATGGAACTGCAATCCGTAAACCGGCAGTCGCTTGTGACGCACTGCAGCGAACGGGCACGTAGGCGTTGCGGCCAGCGGTGCGAATTCCTCAGAGACTTCATTCACCTGATCACCGTGGCTCATCCACACATCCATCTGGGCCGGCAAACCAGCCAGCAATCCGCTGTTGTCGCCAATCGTTAGCGCAGCACGTCCATATTCACGCGATTGGCAATGCCCCACTTTGCTTCCCAGCGACTCGCAAGCCAACTGCATCCCATAGCAAATCCCGAGCACAGGAATTCCCAACTCAAAAAGTGCGGGATCACATTTTGGTGCGCCATCGGCGTATACACTGGACGGTCCCCCGGACAAGATTATTCCAGCAGGATTCTTATGCTGAATCGCTTCCGCAGCCAGATCGTGGCGAATAATCTCGCAATAAACATTCTGCTCGCGCACTCGCCTGGCGATCAACTGTGCGTACTGGGATCCAAAGTCGAGAACTAGAATTTTCTCGCTTGATAAACCCTCTCCACTAGAAAGCTGTGCTGACGAATCAGACGGACGCTTTTGTGAGCAATCTTCCACTATCGGTCCTTTGTTGCGCCGCCCGCCGATGCTGAAAGTTAATCCTGCGGACAGAAGTCAGTGGGCGAAACCAAACAGCGAAGTATAGATTTCACTGCTGAGATCAGCCAGTAGCCTAATCGCCGCCTAACGCACTCCGCCAACGATCGTGATTGCAATAATTACGAAGTACCCGGCCAAGCACAGCATATTAATTACAACGGAAGCGATGCCGAGGTAATAGCCAACTTGCACCAGCGTCTTACTACTTGGATCGGCTTGCCCCGCAGCGATGTCCTTGAGCGCCGAATGGCCCATGATCCAAGCTGCAATGGCAAAGATAGGACAGAGAAAAAACCCAAGGATTCCAAAGGCCAAAACCAGTCCACTCTTGTCCGATTTGGGATATCGGTACATGTTGCTGGCTGCGGCCGCAGCGGTCGCCTGATACGGATTGTCGGCATAGGGATTGTTGGAATTCGGGTTCACTAGGGGAGCGGTTGGGCGGAACAAATCAGCCACTTGCCAGCTACCGAACTCGCCCTGCCGAAGCTGATAACCCGGTCCCACGCGTCCTTCGGCAAACCAACGGTGGAGCGTAGCTTGATCTACCGGTCCGTACTCGTTGCCATCGGTAGCTCGCATCCAATACTCGGCCGGCGAAGATGCAGTACCTGGTTGTCCAGACCCCAAACTCGGACTCGGATTCGGATTGGCGACCGCCGCTTCCGCCGGTGAGGGAATCGTGTAGATATTGCCGCAAGCCGGACAACGCGCCTGTTTGCCAGCATTCTCGTCGGCTACGGAAAGTTTTTGTCCACAGCCACTGCAGATTGATTCAATTGCCACTTGTTACCCAGCTCCCTGTCGTTCGGGGTGCAGATAGATAAAACTCTTGCCTAATCGTCCGCCGTAATTACCGGCTGAGATTTTTATTAATCCAGGCGCTTGCAATGCTGCATCGATGGCAACATAGGTCGCTTTCGCCACCGCTTCGAGACTACTGCCGTTAATGACGATCTCCATAATGGATTCGACCCCGTCGGGCACTAGCGATTTGTCACCCAGCTTGCTTTTCAAAGTTGGACAATACTCAGCGTAGGTACTGGCAATCATGAAA
>JBGSTP010000137.1:0-86133 GCA_041736515.1 Pirellulaceae bacterium | reverse complement strand
GTCCGCGGTTCAGAACATTCATAATCTGGCCTCCTTGCCTAATGACGGAACTGTGACAACTCCATCTAGGCATGCGAGGCCATTTTGTATAGATCATTCTCTGACAATCATTTACGACTATCTAAGTGCCATTCGTGGCTGGTACCCATGCCGTCGATTTTGACCACGATGAATCCCAGTTCGGCCATTTCGAACAGTTCTGATTGCCGTCCGAATCTTTTGGGGACGAAGGCGGCATGGGGGCCAGCATAAATGGCTTCAAGTATTGGGTACTGCTTGCTTGCATCAAAGTTAGTAGGCCTCACAATGATTCCAAAAATATCCGTCGTACCATCTCGGCCTTTACAAGAAAACCTCTCTGGATACTGCCAGCCAGTCTCCAAGAGTCGCGAATCATCGCCGCGCTCCAACTCACAGATGAGACTACCGCTCACTGCATCGCGAAGCTCGGTACGAGGTGCCATGTCCACTCGCGAGTAGATGTCGATCAGGTAATCACCTTGCGGTGAAAAGCTCCATTGATGATCTCCGTCTCCCTCAGTAAGGCGAACCAAGCTCTCGCCGTCATAGCCAACTCGAATCAAGTGCTGATAGTAAGGGTCTTGGTCCGCGTCGATTCCAGAAACGGCCAACCATACAGACCGTTGGGCGTCATCGACCTTAACGACTTCGCGAACCACCCATTCGCCCTGCGTGATCGAGTTCTTGATAGTGCCGCGTTTCTTATCGACCAGGTAAATATGGTTCCAACCGGAGCGTTCGCTCATCCAGATCAATTCATCGTCGCTAATGTGATGCACGAAGTACTTCGACGAGTAACAGACAAATGTTTGCGTTGTCTCTTCCACTATGGTGCGGGCTGATGCGGTTTTCGAATCAACCGAAACAACACGCAGCACCTGGTGACCTCGCTGGTTGTAGACGAAAGAAAATGCTTTGCTCGAATCATCGCGCAGAGTTGCTGCGTCCTCGCACAGGCTTGGGGGCGGGCGTGCGATCATCGATAATGGCGAGAGCGTTGTCGGATCGTACGACGAATGCGGCGATAGGCAGACCTGCCTTCGTTTCGAGTAGCCAAGCGTGGCCAATGTAGCTCTGTAGTTCAAAGACCTCACCTGCCGCAACGCTACCGTATGCTACACGATTGCCACTCGCCGGCATCCAATACAAATCGAGGTTCTGCTCTAGTTTGTTCTCAAACCGAATGGGTGCAGCCTCGCCACCTTGGGTACTGCGCTTAATGTTGGATTCCGCAGGGATGCTTGCACTTGATAACTGCCCACCGCTCGGAGTCTCGGAGGGACGGAGAGGGCCGTTGGGTAATTTGAATGACCAAGCTTGAGAGGCGAAGCTGAATGTAGACCAGCCCCTCTCGGTGGAGAACTGCAAGTTTTCCAGTTCGAGTCGATCTGCGGCGACATTGCGCTGCGTCGCTTGCTCCAAAGCGATTGCCAAGGCTTCGTGGTTGAACGCTTCTGTGCGCTCTCCTGATGCACAGTTCACCAAGAAGTATTGATGTTGGCCGGGGGCAATTTGGGTTCGGTACCAGAAGCTGTCGGCATCAGCCGAAAGCCAATGGGGTTCTACCGCATCGCGAAAAACTCGATTGGCTGTAGAGCGTGAGAATGCAGCGGAGCGTGCATAATCTTGAGCACTACCCTGCGCCGACAACTGGTCTGGAATCATCCACGCTTGGGTCACGAACCAGGCAAGGACAAAGTTAAGTGAACGTTGATTGCCGAGCAAAACCATGAGGTCGATCCCAATAAATGCTTCAACCAGTAAAAACTCCTGCTCGAGATTTTACCGGTAACGAAAAAGCCTCGCCGCTCAAAAGGAGAGCAGCGAGGCTGGATAATTCGATCGATCCGAGGGGCGTCGACTTAGTATCGATAGTGCTCTGGCTTGTAGGGCCCTTCGACAGGAACGCCAAGGTAATCGGCTTGGGCTTGGGTTAGGACAGTCAGTTTCACTCCGAGTTTGTCGAGGTGCAAACGCGCGACTTCTTCATCCAAGTGCTTGGGAAGAACATAAACCTTCTTCTGATATGCGCCGGAGTCCTTGTTGGCCCAAAGTTCAAGCTGAGCCAGCACTTGGTTGGTGAAGCTGGCGCTCATTACGAAGCTTGGGTGGCCTGTGGCACAACCGAGGTTCAACAAACGCCCTTCAGCCAGGATCAGGACGCTGCGTCCGGTCTCGGTGAAACGGAATTGGTCATACTGCGGCTTGATGTTGATGCGTTCGACTTTGCCAGCTTTCTCAAGCTTGTGCAGGCCGGCCATATCGATTTCGTTATCGAAGTGACCGATATTGCCTACGATGGCTTTGTCCTTCATTTGCTTCATATGGTCGGCAGTGATGATGTCTTTGTTGCCGGTCGTAGTAATGAAGATATCAGCAAATTCGATGACATCTTCGAGACGCTTGACTTCATAGCCTTCCATCGCAGCCTGCAGCGCACAGATAGGATCGATCTCAGTAACGATCACGCGACAACCTTGGCCGCGGAGCGACTGACAGCTCCCCTTACCAACTTCACCAAAGCCGAAGACCACGGCAACTTTGCCACCCATCATTACGTCGGTAGCGCGATTCAATCCATCGACCAGCGAGTGACGGCAACCGTAGATGTTGTCGAACTTGGTCTTTGTGACCGAATCATTGACGTTGATGGCGGGGAACAATAGCTTGCCAGCCCGTTCCATTTCGTACAACCGTGCAACGCCAGTGGTAGTTTCTTCGCTAACACCGCGAATCGCTTTGGCCATTTTCGTGTATTGGCCAGGATTCTTCTGTAGTTCGCTGCGAAGCAAATCGAGGATAACGCCCCATTCCTCGGGTTCGTTCTCAGCATCAAACTCCGGTACCTCGCCGGCTGCTTCGAATTCGACACCCTTGTGAATCAGCATCGTAGCGTCACCACCATCGTCAACGATCATGTCTGGTCCCGAGCCATCAGGCCATACAATCGCTTCTTGAGTGCACCACCAATATTCTGGAAGAGTTTCACCCTTCCACGCGAACACTGGTGTGCCTTGCGGATTATCTAGCGTGCCCTTTTTGCCAACGACAATTGCCGCTGCGGCGCTGTCCTGGGTTGAAAAGATATTGCAACTAACCCAACGAACGTCCGCGCCTAGCTCAACCAATGTTTCTATCAGCACGCCAGTTTGCACAGTCATATGCAACGAGCCCATGATCTTGACGCCAGCTAATGGTTGCTTGCTTCCAAATCGTTGACGCAAGATCATTAGGCCTGGCATTTCGTCCTCGGCCAAATCAAGCTCTTTTCGACCGAGCGCGACGAGGGCTTCGGCTTCGCCGCGCTTGCCATCGGCGAGCAGATCAAAGGCTCGCACTTTGAAGGCGGGACGATTGGTGGTCTTGGCAGCCACAGGTTTGGGACTTGCTATAGTACTCATCAGTTAACTCCTAAAACGGCTTTCAAAAAAAGTAATCTCAACTGTTTACGATTCGGTAGCATTGCGACCAGCCACTGCAACGAACAATGCTGGTCCTCTCGATCGAGGATCGGGGGGCAATTCACGGTACTGCCACATCGACAAGCCGGCAGCCCCCAACCAGACTTCGAGCTCTCGTCGGCTGACACCCAGCCGCACGTGTCCCATGTCCTGTCGGTATGCAGTCCGCTCGTGCGGCAGCAGATCAACTAGTACCAGGGGTGATTCAGGTTTCAATACGCGCCGTGCTTGAGTCAACACGGCCATAGGTTCCAGTAAGTAGGGCAATACCAAGACCAACCAAGCAAGGTCTAGTACGCTGTCAGCCAAAGAAAGATCGGCGAGCGATGAATGCTCGATACGAACATTGTCCAAGCCTGACAACCGCTGTTTGGCGGCGGCAAGCATGGCCGTTGAATTGTCAACCGCGACCACCTGGCGAACGAAGGGAGCGACCAGGTAACTGAGCGGCGCCGAGCCGCAACCCAACTCGGCCACGACAGCCTCGCGCGGCATTGAAGCGGCAAGCACAAATGTGTCCAGATGCGCGCCGAATAACTCGGCCCGTAATTTGTCCCACTGTTCGGCACTAGACGAAAAAAATGCCTCGCTTCGCGAACGCAATGCGAGCACCTGACTTAGACGCTGTTTGTCCAATAAAGTGGTTGGAGTATCCGACTGCTCGCGCACCCAATTCCACAATCGCGAACGTGCCGGCTGCCAGTTCTCTGGCTCGATGCGGTAGAGTTGGTTGGTACCTTCCCGGCGATTCTCAATCCAATGGTCTGCCGTCAGCACTTTGAGATGCCGACTCACGGTGCTTTGGGGAAGTTGAACGATAGTACACATTTCAGAAACCGACAGCTCTTGTTTCTCCAGCATCAGTAAAAGTCGGACTCGGGTGGCATCTGCGAGCGTCTGTAACCACTCAAGTGAATTTGTCGCTACCATAGAACACTATACCTGCACATCCATCCGTCCATCCGGATGATTGATTATTTCATTGCTGGCGTCTGGGGTCAAGGTGTTTTTTGCAAAGAATGGTCGACGCCAGCGCGGCTGAGGGTGGATTATGAGGGGAGCCGTTTGGCCGGGAAGCGTCAAAGATCCAGAGTTCGGGCTCGTATTTCACTTCCAAAGCACTATGCTTAGGATCCGGCGTGCGGGCGAAAATGGGTGTTTTGGCAAAGGAATGGAGCCAGTTTGGTCAGGGATTGGTCGATTTCGCGTTGGATTACTAGATTTACGAGGTTTCAATGTCTGGTTTGGCTGGGAAGAAAGCGGTAGTAGTTGGCGGGGGAACAGGAATTGGCCAAGCCATCGCCCGGGGGTTGGCAGGGGCGGGAGCGCAAGTCGCGATCGGCGGTCGACGGGAAGAGACGCTTGCCGAGACAGCCCAAGGAACATCGATTGTCGTGCATGGGATTGATGTGGCCTGTCGTGCGAGTACGAACGAATTTTTTCGGTGGGCCACGGAGCAGCTTGGGCAGATCGACATTCTGGTAAATGCGGCAGGGATCAATATCAAAAATCGCAGCATGGCTGAGATGTCGCCGGAGCAATGGGACCAAGTCGTGGCGATTAATGCAACGGGCGCTTATAACTGTATGTATGCCGTGTTGCCTGCGATGCGCGCTCGCCGCGAGGGTACAATCCTGAATGTTTCTTCGATTGCGGGTAAGAGAGCCATCGCACTTGGCGGCATCGCCTATTCGGCCAGCAAATTTGCTATGACTGCGCTGGGGACTTGTGTCGCCAACGAGGTGGCCGCGGATGGCGTGCGTGTGACGAATCTTTATCCAGGTGAGGTCAATACGCCTTTGCTCGAACAACGACCTTCACCGGTCGATGAAGCGCACAAACAGCGTATCCTCCAACCGGAACATGTCGCCGAGCTGGTGTTATCGATTTTAGCCTTACCCCCCTCGGTTCATGTGCCAGAAATCATCATCAAGCCGCTGTCGCAGGGATGGTACTAGAGTTCGTCAGGCGTCAGTGTTCGTGGGGAATACGGTTCTTCAACATAGGATTTTGAGGGTAACGTTTTAAAACGTACGGGTCCATTTGTGCGATGGTGAAAAACCTTGTGCGGTGCCAATCTTGATTGGCGCTGGCCTCACTTCTTGCGAATTTCTTTAGCTCATGGAGCTGAATGCGTGCCAGTTCGAAACATTCAAATCCTGATTGCTTTGATGCTCCTATGTGGTGCCTGCTACTTCCAGGCCGAGAGGCTAAAGGTTGGAGGAAAGATCGGGACAGCCATTCAGCTCATCAAAGACAATTACGTTGAGGACATCGACCCAAATGATCTGTACACTGCGGCCATGGAAGGGCTAGTGACCGAACTCGACCAGTTCTCAGAGTTCATTCCCCCCGCCAAGTATTCCGAATTTCAGTCTGTCATCGAACAGCAATTCGGTGGTCTGGGCATTTTGATTGAGGGGCCGCCCGCAGTGCCGCAGTTGACTGTGGTGTCGCCGATTCCGGGTACCCCAGCGTTCGAAGCGGGGATGCAGCCCGGCGATGTCATAACTTTCATTGGCGACCAATCGACCGAAGGACTTCAGGCTACGGAGGCGACGCAGTTGATGCGGGGACCTGTCGGCCAATCCGTGACGCTCACTGTGCAGCGCATGGGCGAGCCTCAGTCGCTCAGTTTGAGCATTCGACGAGCAGATATTCAGGTGGATTCGATTTATGGAGATCGCATTCGAGGCGACTCGACATGGGACTATTTCTTGGAAGAAGACTCCCGCATCGCTTATATTCGCATAACACTTTTTGGCGAGCGGACGGTTCAAGAATTCGACAAAGCGCTCCAGGCAGTACGCGACAAAGCGAAGGCGATTGTCATTGATCTGAGATTCAATCCCGGCGGTGTGTTGCCGGGCTCGGTGAACATGTGCGACATGCTGGTTGATCAAGGCACGATTGTTTCCACGCGTGGCAGGAACGGCGTGGTTCAAGCAGAATTTGAAGCCGATGACGCTGTCTCTCTCGATTTATCGATTCCCATCGTGATATTGATCAACGATCAATCCGCTTCGGCCAGCGAGATCATGGCCGGGTGTTTGCAGGATTTAGGCCGTGCAAAAATTGCTGGATCAAGGTCCTATGGCAAAGGGACCGTACAGCAGGTGTTTCCGCTTGAAAACGATGCGACTGCGCTAAAATTCACCACGGCACGCTTCTATCGCCCCAGTGGCAAGAACATCCACCGCACTGAGGGTATGCAGCCACAAGAGAATTGGGGGGTGTCGCCAGAGCCTGAGCTGGAAATGAAGATGACGGACCTGCAGGAACTTTACCTCAACCTACGCTGGCGCTATCGTGGTGATCCCAGAATGATGACCGCGAATGAACAACCACCTGCACCAAAATTCGCCGGCGACGCGCAGTTGAAACTCGCCGTAGAGTACCTGCAGAAAGTGTTGGGGCGTGAGCCGTGAGCGTCGCCAGTGCGGAGCAATTGGGGCTGTTGATAGTTGGTTGCGGCTATGTTGGGAACGCCGTAGCCCAGCTCGCCAAACAAACTGGCGCTACGGTCTACGCGTTGACACGAAATGAGGCACGGGTCGAAGAGTTTCGAAGGGCTGGAGTGCATCCGGTCGTGGGGCATTGGTTGGACCCAAGTAGTCTTGCCGAACTCCCCAGCGTAGATCGAGTATTGATCTGCGTGCCCCACCGAGCGGATGAAACCGGGTTCGAACCCGAATGGCAGCAGCAGTCGCATGCCATCGGCATAAACCATTTATTGACTTCGTTGCCGCCGAGTTGGAATAAATTGGTTTATCTGAGCACTACTGGAGTGTATGGTCAGGATAGCGATGCACCGATCAACGAAGACACGCCGGTTTCACCATCCCGGCTGGGCCCACAGATTGCCGTGGCGGCAGAAGAATGGTTGGGAAAGCACCTACAAGCGTCTCGATTTACTGTTTTGCGATTGGCAGGCATATATGGCCCCGGACGCATCCCACTGGCGGATCGGCTTCGCCGCGGGGAATCGCTGGCCGTGCCACGCAGCGGGTATCTCAACCTAGTCCACCTGGCTGACATTGCTCGGGTTGTCATGGCTGTCTTCGAGCGTCCGATGCGTCGATCGACTTATGTGCTCTCCGACGGTCGCCCAGTTCAACGCGAGATATTCTATCGCACTTTGGCTGATCTCTGCGGCGTGCAGCAGCCTCATTTTTGCGATCCGGACCCGGCGGATCCACGAGTACGGCGGGCCACTGATAAACGCATCGACCCAGCCCGCATTGTTGACGAGCTGGCCTTTGAATTTCGCTTTCCAGATTTTCGCGCAGGGTTGGCGCAGGCGCTGCAATTACCCTAATGCCGTGCAGTGGGATCCTCGCGTACTCAAACCCCAGCGACATGGGTACAATCTGATGAGCCAGAATGCGAATTGCGACGCGGTCTGCTCATCTACAGTAGCTGACGCAACGTAGGTCTCGGGATCGTCAATTGACCATGCCCCACGGATGGTCACTGATGGGCGAGGACCAAATTGCCTGAAATCACTTCCGCAGCGAGAAAAAAGCTCCAAATGTTGGAACGCAAGACACTTTTTCCAAATGTAATCGAATTGAACTTTCAGGCAGGCCACTTGATTGGTTGCAATGTCTACCTCGTTTTCGATGGCGACGAGTGGATACTGATCGATATTGGCTATGAGGAATCGGTCGAAGAGATCATCGAGCTGGTCCGCGAGCTCGATTTTCCGCTTTCGAAGTGCAAATCGTTGGTTGCGACCCATGCGGACGTCGATCACGGTCAGGGCTTGGCACTGGCCAAGCAGATGCTCAAGACCACTGTCAGCGCTCATCCCAAAGCAGCAAAGCTGCTGTCGACAGGCGACAAACTACACACGTTTGCCGAGATTGAGGCTCAAAACATTCACCTCGAGATGCCGGTTGTTGAAACCGAGAACCTAATTGACGAAGGTTCGATTATCGAAGTTGGCACCTTGAAGATCGAAGTTTGGTCGACGCCTGGCCACGCGGATAGTCAACTGGCATTTCGCATGGGCAATCTCCTGTTCAGCGGCGATAACATTTATCGCGATGGCTGTGTGGGGGCAATCGACGCGCACCATGGAAGCGACATTCCTGCCTTCATCCGATCGCTGTTGCGAATTCGAAACTCGGATGTGCAGTGGCTCCTGCCCAGCCACGGTCCGATCTTTCGCAAAGAGACTGCAATGCTCGACCGCACGATTGAGCGGCTGCGGGGCTATTTGCATATGGCTGATTTTGGAACTTGTGCGACGGACTGGCCATTGATGGATCAGTGGGAGGAGGAAATTGCTCAAGGAAAGCTGCCCAGTTAGCTAGTTCTCAGTTAGCTAATTCCCAGTTAGCTAGCTCTCAGTTAGCTAGCTCCCGGGGGATTCTTGCCCGCAAAGTTTGCGCATTGTATAGCGCTGTGCGGGGAATGAAGGTTGTGAGGGATATTCCTTCAACTCCGCCTTTATCAGTTGCCGATCTGACTTCCTGAAGAGGTTCGCGAGCAGCCCGCGCCAAAGGTCGGACCTCTCATTGCTGCAAAACCAAACGTCATCGCCGCTGATTCAGGTTGCTGACCATCGAAGTCCCAGGGGGTTTTAGACATGTTTCGTAAAGTGTTGTATTCGATCGCGCTATCATGCGCACTCGGCAACTTGGCCACTGCTCAGGAAGCGACTCAGAAAGAGTCTGCGGAGGTTACGAGCGCGAGCGGCACCAAGGCTGAGTTGGCTTCGTACGGAGTTAACTATTCTAACGCTGGCTATGCGCAGACACCCCAGGCGATGGCCTACGGTCAGACTTGGGGCGGTACCGGCGGAAGCCGCGACTGCTCCCGCTTCTACCATTACCCCTACGTGTTTTATCCGCAGAATTATCGGGGTAGCGAGTACTACCAAAGTAGCGATAGCATGTACAACCGCTATCCGCCCGAAATGCAAATTCCGGTTTACAACCGCCACTGGCAAAACTTTTACCCCAGCTCGCGCCGCTATCACTGGGGGCATCACTTTATTCTCGACGTGTTCTAAGAGAATCCTGCCGCCACACCGAATCTCCTGAATGCCCGCAAGACGCGATGGGTTTGCCATCGCGTTTCTTGCATTTACGCAATTCGCTCATCGACGCTCACCGGCGCGCTTAAATCCTCGATGATCAAGCGAAGCGCTTGCGCCAAAGTGGCAACCGGCAGCGAAGGCAGGCTTCTACCACTGCCCGCTATTTGCTCCGTTGCCAAGGGCAGATGCACCAATCCAATGCGTGTTCTTTCGGACCTTGTCTGACACCAGTAGTGCGATAGATACATGGTCGCATTGCAAAGATAGGTTCCTGCGTGGTAGGAGACGATCGTGGGAATGCCCGACCCGCGGAGCTTCTCAACCCAGCGTTCCAAAGGCATGCTGCTTTGATAGGCAACAGTTCCTGAGTCGACAATCGCCGGTAGTGCTCTTCCATGTTCGTCGACGCAACCTGCAACGTTAACCGCTATCGCTTCCAGCTTGATGGCTGCGGTTCCCGGTGACTGGCCCAAGTGCAGCACGATATCAGGATTTTTTTGCAGGTCTTGGTGCAACCGCTCGCGCAATTTCTCCAGGTCGACCGGATAACGGCGGGTGATTAGTTCGACAGTTGCTGGACGAGATTTGAGCAACTCGGCCAATGCCATCCAACTGGAATTTTCGGTCCAGTCGTCGTAGGGTTCGAAGGCAGTCAGGAGCACACGCACAGAATTTTCCGCATTGACAGTTAAATTTATTTTGATGCGCACCCAGTAGTGGCACTTACGACTGGCTGAATCTCCAACCAATTATGATCGACGAAAACCGTCCAGGGGGAGTGAATTGTCCAACTACCGACAATTTTACGCTGCACGACAGGCGCGAACCACTATTTCAAGCGGGCCAACAGGGATTACCATATAGGTTCTGCGATTGTCCCACCTTACCACTCCCAGCACAGAGACCAGAACGATGAAGCGCTATTTTTCTCTGCTATTTGTAACTGTACTGGCCCTGCAGATTGCTCAACCATTGAACGCGCGGGCGGAGGAATTGTTTCCCGATAAGGCACTCGAGGCAGCCGTTCGCTATGAGGTTTTTGCGAAGCGGTACAACACCGAGCCTCTGACTCAGGACGACGTAAAGAACATTTCCAAGGTCGAAGGCAAAGGGAAAGGTATCAAAAGTCTCCAGGGGCTCGAACACTGCGTTGCCGTGCAGCTGATTGATTTAGAAAAAAATGAGATCAGCGATCTATCTCAATTGGCCGGTTTGAAATTGCTGCAGTCGATCAATCTGGCCCATAATCAAATCAGTTCCATCGAACCCCTGAAGGATCTGGAGCGAGTGCAGTACTTGCAACTGACCGGGAACTCCATTGTGGACATCCGGCCGATCGCGAAAATGAAGAATATGATGTCACTATATCTGTCCGGCAACAAAATAGAGAACATCGAAGTTGTGGCGGACCTACCGAAAATCTGGTCGCTTTATTTGGCAGGCAATCCAATCAAGAGCTTTGAGCCGATTGGCCGCTGCAAACGCGTCGATACTTTGGATTTGTCCAACTGCGGTGTGTCGGAGCTGGCGTTTCTTAAGCCGCTGACAGAGTTGAAGCGGCTTACCCTCAACGACAACAAAATTGTGGATCTTTCGACGCTTGTCGAAATGGCCCAGGCCGATACCGAGCACCGCTTTGCCCCCTTCTGGAACCTTCATCTTAAGGGAAATCCATTGAACGACGCAGCTAAGGCTCAATTGGAAACGCTCAAGCAGCTCGGTGCTCGATTGCATTTGGAATAGGTTTTGATTCACTGAGTCCAGTGGCGTCGAAAGATGAAGAAGGCCGCTCCCAGTATACAAAGTCCCGCCCAAAGATAGTCCAGCGACAATTTCTCTTTGAGAAACAGATACGAAAACGGGACGAACACCGAGAGCGCAATGACTTCTTGGAGAATCTTAAGCTGACCTACGGACATTACCGTGGCGCCGGTCCGATTTGCAGGAACCTGCAATAGGTACTCAAAAAGTGCGATACCCCAACTCACCAGAGCAGCGATGATCCACGGTTTATCCGAAAGATTCTTGAGATGACCGTACCAAGCAAACGTCATAAAGACATTGCTGAGGCTGAGCAATAAAATTGTAGTGAAATAGGGCATGTCGCATTCCGCTTGAGACTGTGATTGCACCGTTCAACTATCTGTTGAATAGCCGGTCAATTGTTAGCTCGTAGGGGATGCGCGTCAAATGCAATTCCGCAGACGCTTGAGTGCCGAAGCCACGGCAGCTGGCGGACAGCGCCCGATTGGGGCCGAATATCAGCTCGACCCGCGAGTTGGCGAGTCAAGCTGAAAACCAGATAAACTTTCGGTGAAATCCAAACACTGAGTCGCAGAGGACACCGAGGTAGTTACCGATAGACAACTCTGTGCCCTAAGTGTCCCTGTGTTTCCCCGTCTCATTCCCTGCCATTCACTTTTGCGATTCGCAGACGTCAGTAGCAAAATCCCTTGATACAAACTGCTTTCCATTCGCTGGATGTATCTACTGGTATTGGATCCTCGCGATTGTGGCAAAAAATTCCGATTAGCGACACTAGCGCATTGCGGCTGAATAAATCAACAGCTCCGCAAGGAGCGAAACAGAATCCTGGCGAACTCTGCGGCTTGGCGTGGGCCTGCTCTCTATGCTGGTTAACATGTCTTGTTTGCACGGTCCGCCATTCTCATAGCTGAGCTCATTCGCGAGACAAGGGGAAATCCGTAGTGCGCGGTTGGGCAAGCCACAGCCTTTTGCCCGCAGAAGGGAGCGAGCAAAAGGCTGCCGTCTTGTTCTCAATCAAACTAATGCTCGTACGGAAGATTGCGGCTTACCGAGGTCGTTTGGGAGGCAGATCACCGAAGAACTGACCAATGGCTTCGTCCGTCGAATTCTCATGTTGAGCACCCTCGGAACTGAGCAGTTCCAGTAGGTCATCTTCGCCCTCTCCCTCGGCGACCAAATTGCTTGCTGGGACACCGAATGCTTTGCAGGAACTGTTTTCGTGTTCCATCAGCGACTCATTGATCGCAGCTTGGATCTCGTCCACCACTTGGCGTCCAACAGTATCGATCACCTGTTGAGGCGTAACCATCATTGCATATTCAGTCGATTCGCCTTCACCCTGACCTCCTTGTGAATTGGCATTCAAGAAGTTAATCACAGCCAATACGTCCTGCGGAGTGACTAATTCATCGCCGGTTGGATCCAAATAGGGCTCCGGAATAATTCCTGTTCCAGGTAGGAAAGAACTATTGCCAGCGTTCAGGTAATTAATGATCAGCAGCACATCGATCGGACTGACTGCTCCGTCCGCGTTGACGTCTAAGTTCGCTTGTGGGTTTTGCCAACGGCTATTCTGCACTCGCACATTGACATTGGCGACATTGGAGGCGGTACCTACATTGTCTTGAACGCTGTACGAGAATGAGGCATCTCCAAAGAAGTCGGCAGCAGGCGTAAAGCGAATGACACCACCGGTGAGAATTTGTACTGTTCCATTCGGGCTTGGCGACACTTCGATACGGACAGAATCTGGATCGACGGTACCATCAACATCTCGGTCGTTGGTCAGGACGTTGATATCGACTGGTTCGTTCTTAAATGTAAACGCCGAGTCGTTGGAGGCTACTGGCGGGCTATTCACGGTAATCAAAACCAAAGCTTCATTAGATTCATTACCGGCTGTATCACGCACCGTATAACGGAAGGAATCGTTGCCACGGAAGCCACCTTCTGGCGTGTAGGTTACGACCCCGGTTTGATTGACTGACACAGTACCAAAGCCGGGATTGGCTTTAATAACGATCGTGCGAGGATCTATGGTCGAATCGACATCGGTGTCATTTGCCAGAACGTCCAGATCGCGTGGCAGTCCTACTCCCACAGAGTAGAAGTCGTTGGCGGCTTCAGGGGCGTCGTCGACGCCATTAATGGCGATCGTTACCGTAGCCGAATTACTGAGTGTACCGGCCGCATCTCTTACTTGGTACACAAACGTATCGGAGATCGATTGGCCGGAAACGAGCTGTTGGAACGAAGCCACCGTTCTTGCGTCGTAGCTCAGAGAACCATCGGTGCCAATCGTGACAGTCGCACCTAAATCGGATGTAATCGTACCGGCTACGACGGTGAGGGTATCGAGCGGCAAATCTACGTCGGTATCGTTCGCCAATAGTCCAGGCGCTTCCACGGTCAGCAGGCTATCCTCATTGGTCGCATAGTTATCGGCCACCGCAACTGGCGCATCATTGCCGGGTGCGATAGTGATCGTAAATGTTTGCGAGGCTGAACGCGGCTGATCGAGCGGGCTTGCGGGTCCTCTATCGACTGCCGTCACCACCACTACCGCCTGTTCGAACGCATTGCCCACTGGCGTGAACTCTAGGGTACCGGAGCTATTAATCCTCGGTTGCACAGAAAACAGTTCGGGCCGATCGACGATAACTTCGAAGTCGATTACCTGAGTTTGTTCGTCCAACGCCGTCTGCGGGTTTTCCAACAGCCCGGCGGCCGCCGCGATATTTGTCGCCCAAGGTTGTGAATACAGACCGCTGTCTTCCAAAACATTCACATTGGACCCAGCGGTAAACACGGGTGCGTCGTTGATTGGGCTGACCGAAATCGTAAATGTCTGAGGTGCTGAAGTACGAATGTTCGGTGCAATGCCGGAGCCATCGTCCACTGCCGTGACGACCACGGCAGAGCTGCCATTGGCATCTTTGGCGAGCGTATAGGTCAGAGTGCCATCGGAGGCCACGGCAGGCTGAACGGAAAACAGCGCTGGATTACCTGCAACCACCGTGAAGGACACGGTCTGCGAAGCAAGTTCATCTGCCGCGGAGGCTGGTCCAGCGAAAATTCCGGTAGCCCAGTTAGGAACCACTAGCGGTGGAACGTCTTCGGCAATGGCCTGGTCTGGCCCGCGATTGAAGCGCGGAGGATCGTTGATTGGACTGACGGAAAGCGTGATAGTTCCCGTCCCGCTACGTTCTGGCGATCCATTGTCGGTCACTACATAAAGTACTGTATCTTCTCCGACAAAGTTGGCCGGTGGAGCATAGGTTAGCGACACGATCTTCGTTGGGTCCAACACATCAAATATTGGTGTGACGACACCGCCTTGCAGGCTCGTGCGTTGTACTTGCGTCATTCGCAGCGATTGGCCATTTTCGTCGGTTGTTGGACCAGGGCGGTCTCCCACCAGCACATTGGCGGCTTGGATCTGTATCGAAGAGTCTTCGTCTACGGTAGTCGAAAACGCATCCGTCGTTGGAGCATCGTTGACTGCATTTACGACTATGGTAAAGGTGCGTGTGGTCGAATGGTTGATATTCGGTGCCGGCGAGTTGGCTCCATTGTCGACTAACGTCACCTCGACCAGTAGTTGCGTGTTAGCACTGTTGACATCCGGGGCTGTTTGGAAAGTCAACGTTCCATCGACGCCAATTGCAGGCTGAACGCTGAACAAGCTGGGGTTCTGTGCGACGACGTCAAAACGTACCAATTGGCTGTTCTCGTCATCGCTGCCCACTGGTCCGCGACGCACTCCACTCGCAAATCCACTGCGACTGATCAAGCCTGCATCTTCGTCGTAAGTTACAGTTGCCTGAATTGTGAACTCAGGGGCATCGTTGATCGGTGCAATCGAGATCGTGAAAGTGTGCAGTATTGAGTTGCGATCGTTCGGTGCTGGCGAGGCTAAACCATCATCGACTAACCGGGCAACAACGACCGATTTGCCGTTCTTATGCTGTGCGGTGGTGAAGGTCAAATCGCCGGTTACTGGATTGAGCACCGGCTGCACCGAGAACAGCTCAGGAGCACTAACCGACACAATCTGGAAGGAAAGTGTCTGCCCAGCTTCGTCAGACGCAGTCAGCGGTCCACGCAAAATATTCGAAGCATAGCCGGGGACAGTTGTCTGCGTCGTACCTAGGAATTGTTCGACGTCTTCGATGACATCAACCTGCACCTGAGTGATTGTAAAGCTTGGTCGGTCATTGATCGGCTCAACATCAATCGTATACCGCACAGTGGCGGATCGATTGTTATCTGGAGTTGGGCCTGCAGTTCCGTTGTCTGTCAGGAAGACATCAAAGCTGAGGTTCGCATTCAGACGGTTCACATCGGGAGCCGTGCGGTAGGTCAACGTGCCGTCGACAGCGATTGAAAATACACTGAACGCGGCGGGATCGACCGGTTGCGCGTGAATCGTCACCACCTGTGCGGCTTCGTCGGTTGCTTCAACAGGTCCCGGACGTATCGCCGATAAGAAACCAGGAACAACAACTAATCCTTGGTCCTCAATGCTACTCGCATTAACCGTATTGCTGAACTCTGGTGGGTCGTTCACCGGAGTCAAGTTGATGGTAAATGTCTTATCGGTAACCGACTGATTGATGTCGCCGTTGCCAGTGCTGGCATTTGGTCCGCTATCAATCAAACGAACGACAATTTCTGATTGGCCGTTTTGATGCGGCTTTGTCTTGAACTGCAAATCGGCAGTTTTGAGTGTGCTGCCGTTCCAAGTGAGCGTCGGTTGGGTCTCAAACAGTCCTGGATTAGAGACTGACACAATTGTGAAGCTAACCGTCTGCTGCGTAGCCAGCACCGTCTCATCCAAGGCTGTGCTCGGACCAGCGACAACATTCGTGGCGAAGTTTGGCACTACAGTTTGAGTGGTACCATCGACTTGTTCCTGATCTTCAAAGAACGTCAGCGATGGGGATGGCAAGTCAAAGCTGGGGGCATCGTTGATGGGAGCAATGTTGAGCGCAAACGTCTTGACGGTCGTGTCGACATCGGCAGGATTCACAACACCGCCACTGTCCTTTAGCGTGACGCGAATTCGAAGATCATGCCCAGTCAGGCTGTTGACATCGCTATTGGTTTCAAACGTCAGCACACCGTTACCTGTTACCGGATCCAACACAATCGTAGGCTGACCAGCCGCAGTGAATGCACTTGGGTCGAGTGCAGTTACAGTGATCGTCATGGATTGGAGGGCCAACTCGTCCAGCGCGGTAATCGGGCCAGGCCGAGCACCAGTGACAAAGGCAGGGATGGTTTGAGCTCCACTGTCCTCGCTGACGCTGACCACAGCCTGAGTGATCGTAAACTCGGGCGCGTCGTTAATCGGGTTCGGAAGAATCGTAAACGTTCGGGGAACCGACTTGTTCGCGTCGCGCTGTGCGAATACCGATTGGAGCGACTCAACCAACAATGGGTTGATGACACTAGCTGTCGACGGCGAAACCGTCGTGTTGACTACTCCGCTCAGCTCAAGTCGATCGCTGCCAACCGGCAATATGGACACAATGTTCCAACGCGCCGCAATTGCGGCGGGCGGCGTGTTAATCGCGGTGTGGATTGCCTGGCTCAACTGGTTCCGAGTGAACGATGGATCGTAGTTAATGGCCACTCGCCCCGGCGCAACGCCCGCTGTGGCCGGAGCGGTATTGGTCGTGTCGTTGAATTCATAGGTAAGGGAATCGCCATCGATATCGGTCAACGTAAAGCTGGCTCCATCGTAGGAAGTGCCCGCTACCAGTGCCGGGAACTGATTGGTTAACAGCGTCACCGGAGCTGGTGAATTGGATGAAACCGATGCCTCGCCTGTGAATCGAATTTCGTTACTGAACGCATCTAAGTAGGCCTTCACAGCCCATGGTGCCGCAGGAATTCCAGGCTTGATAGAAGCCAATGGTGGACTGCTGATCGCAGCGGCAATCTTTTGTCCCAAGGTGGCGGATGTATCTGCAGACGAATAGGGGATTGCCACGTGCGCGAATCCGCCGGTGCTGCCAACTCCTGGAAGATTGACGCTGTCTTCGAGTTCAAAAATTGCCGTGTTGCCAAAGCTATCCACGACCGTCACCTTGGCACCGTCAAACAGATTCGGTGTGGATGGGAAAGTTCGGGCCGGATCAAAGCGATTGATGAGCACATTTCCGCCAGCGCCAGTATCTACAGCGACTACCTCAACCAAGATCGTTGGGAATGGCACAATTTGATTGACGTCTGTATTCAAGCGGTAGGTTAACGTGGCCGTACCACCTGGTGCAGTCGTAATGGTCGGTAGAGTGCTAAATAAGGTTGGATCCAACGCGGTCACAGTGAACGTTACGTTCTGGTTCTCGCGCACTGCCCCTTCGTCCGCCGCTGCTGACGGTCCAGGCAAGATGCTCGTGACGAAACTTGGTACGACGGTTGGGGCCAAGGGGTCGGCTAACGGATCTTCTTGGAAAGCAGAGATCGCAGTGGGCATCGTGAATTCAGCCGCATCGTTACGCTCAGTCACGTTGATCGCAAACGACTTTCTGGTGAAATCGACTCCTCCCAGGGCTGTACCGCCATTGTCGCTCACTGTGACATCGATCACGAAACTCTGCCCAGTAAATTGGTTGACGTTTGGCGCCGTTTGGTACGTCAAGTTACCTGTCGCCAGGTCAATCTTCGGATAGCCTGTCGCGGTAAATGCGTTAACATCAGCTGCGATGGAGATACTCAGCGTTTGCACGACCTCATCCAAAGCCGTGATTGGCCCCTTGCGAATGCCGGTCATGAACCCAGGCACCACGATCACTCCCTGATCTTCCAGCGAAGTTGGGTTGGCACCGAGAGTGAATTCCGGCGCATCGTTCACCGCCTCAGGCACAATCGTAAAGGTCCGTGGCACCGATCGATTGGTATCGCGTTGTGCGAATACGGGAACCAACGATTTCGCAGACAATGGATTAATGATAGTGGCAGTTGAAGTTGACAAGGCGATGCTGGCAACGCCGCTGAGTTGCAGTCGGTCAGTTCCCGCAGGCAACGTTGAAACAACATTCCAACGCGCGGCAAACTGCGCAGGTGGATTGTTGATCGCGTTGCTGATAGCTTGGCTGAGTTGGTTTTGGGTAAAGGTTGTCGAGTCGTAATTGATTGCTACGTGGCCAGCTGCTACGCCTGTCGTCGCCGGAGCAGTATTGCTGGTGTCATTGAATTCGAACGTAATCCAATCGCCGTTGGCATCGGTCAAAGTAAATGTAGCGCGATCGTAACTGGTCCCTGCAACAAGAGCGGGGAACAGGTTGTCGATCACCGTTACAGGTGCTGGAGAGGCTGCGACTACCGAGGCCGTACCAGTAAACTTGATTTCGCCTGAAACTGCATCCACATAGGACCCCACCGCCCACGCGCCTGTTCCCGGCTTAATCGACGCCGCTGGCGGATTGTTGAATGCAGCCACAAGCTTGGCACTGAGTGTGGCTGCAGTGTCTGTCGCCAAGTAGTTAACAGCGGCATGAGCAAATCCACCGGTGGTGCCGACTCCGTTAAGATTGGTTGCGTCATTCAACTCGAATACGACCGTGTTGCCATTCGTGTCGACAATCGTAACTGTGGCGCCATCGTAGATGTTTGGTACAGCAGGGAAGACGTTGGTCGGATCGAAGCGGTTGATCAACACGTGTCCAGTGGCCCCTGAATCCACTGCCACAACTTCCACTAAAATGCGTGGGAAGGGTGTTACTTGGTTCAGGTCAGGATTCAGCTGATACGACAACGTACCTGGAGCTGCGTCGGTGCTCGGCGTGATCGTTGGTTGTACTGAAAACAGCGATGGATCGAGTGCACGCACTGTGTACGTCACCTGCTGATTTTCGGTGTTGATCGCCGGACCAGTCGCTTCATCAACAGCCAGCACATCACCGGGACGACGGTTTGTCAAGAATCCATTGACTGTCACCAGACCGGCATCCTCAACAGTTGGAGTCGTGGCTGGCATGCTGAATTCAGGGCTATCGTTGCGCTCGGTAACACCAATGGTGAAGGTCTTGACGGTTCGATCTACACCACCGAGTGCCGTGCCACCGTTGTCGCTGACCGTTACTTCAACTACGAAACTATGTCCCGTCGAATCGTTCACTTGCGGCGCTGTTTGGTAGGTTAGATTGCCAGTCGCCAGATCGATCGTGGGATAACCCGTTGCGGTAAATGAGCTCGGATTGGCCACGATATTGATGCTCAGCGTCTGGACAACTTCGTCGAGCGCGGTGACTGGGCCTTTGCGAATGCCGGTCATGAATCCTGGAACAACGATGACACCTTGATCTTCCAGCGATCGTGGATTGGCCCCCAAAGTGTATTCGGGAGCATCATTTACCGCGGCCGGTACAATCGTAAAGGTACTCGGAGTCGATGTGTTGGCTGCACGTTTGGCAAAGGCCGGTTCAATAAACTTCGCGGCCAGCGGATTAATGATTGTAGCTGTCGAAGTGGACAGCGTGATCGCTGAAACATTCGCCAACTGCAAGCGATTCGATCCACCGGGCAATGTTGCCACCACATTCCAGCGTGCAGCAAATGTAGCCGGTGGATTGTTGATTGCCTGTACGATTGCCGCACTAAGTTGATCCCGGGTAAATGTTGGATCGTAATTGATCGCTACATGACTTGAGGCAACACCCGCGGTTGCTGGAGCGGTATCCGTAGTGTCGTTCAATTCGAAGGTAATCCAGTCGCCATCGGCGTCTGCCAGTGTGAAGGTCGCACCATCGAATGTCGTGCCTGCCGCCAGCGCTGGGAACAAATTGTCAAGCGCAGTGACGCGGGCTGCAGTGGGCACCGTCACGGATGAATCACCCGTGAATTTAATTTCATTGGTGACCAAATCTGCGAAGGCCTGCACGGCCCAAGCTCCAGTTCCGGGGCGGATAGAAGCGGTTGGTGGCGCATTGATCGCAGCTACAATCTTGGCATTCAAAGTCTGAAGCGTATCCGTAGCAACGTACTGAATCGGTGCATGGGGAACGCCCGAAGTCGTACCGACACCATCCAGATTCGTGGCATCGTTGAGTTCAAATACGACAGTGTTTCCGTTCGTATCTACTACGGTGAATCTTGCGCCGTCGTAGACGTTGGGGAGCGACGGGAACACATTGCTCGGATCGAAGCGATTGATCAACACATTGCCAGCTAACCCGGTGTCCGTAGCAATTACTTCTACGAGAATTCTCGGGAATGGCGTGACTTGATTCAAGTCTGGCTTGAGCTGATAAGATAACGTTCCCGGCGAAGCATCTGTGCTCGGAGTGATCGTAGGCAAAACAGCGAACAGCGATGGATCCAGCGCGCGCACGGTGTACGTGACTTGTTGGTTTTCGGTCGCAATCGCGGGGCCTGTGGCCTCATCGGTTGCAATGGATGGTCCAGGGCGCCGGCCCGTTAGGAATCCATTGACAGTAACCAGCCCAACGTCTTCAGTGGTCGACGTTGTGGCGGGTACAGTGAATTCTGGATTGTCATTTCGCTCGGCGATATTGATTGTAAGCAGGCTGGTCGACTGCAATGCAGGACCACCAGCGGTCGCATCATCCTCGATAGTTAGACGAACTATGGCTGGTCCACCAATTTTACTGTTGTAATTGGCAGGCGGTGTGTACACCAACTCATGTTGAGCGTTGACCGAAACCGACCCAGCGCGTGGTGGCACGGCAATCGGCGAGTAGGTCGTGGCCAAGTCCCCGAGAGTTGTCGCACCGGATCCACTAACGAGCGAGGCCACGACAAGCGAAGAGGCGGCGGAGTTTACCCCCGCAATCAATTGGTTGACGGTCGTCGGCGAGGCGGCGTGACTGTTGAGCACCACGTTGATGGTGTCTGTGGCTAAGGTGACCGTCGGTGCGACATTCAAGCCTAGATCCTGGCTGGTGACATTGACACGAATACCATACGCGCCCTGGCTCGGTTGCGATGCAAACTTGACGCCCAGGCCACTGACACCAAAGCTGCTCGTTTGTTCCGCGACGATCGCTGCGCCGACCAGAGTAATGACTTGTCCATCTTCGTTGGTGATAACCGAACGATTGTGCTTCAAGTCGTTTGCAGTGAAGACACTACCGGAGCGAACAAGCAATTCATCTTCGGTTGCGCTGATTGTGTCATCCACGCCTAACGGAGCATCGTTAACCGGATTGACAGTGATGGTAACCGTAATTGGCAGATTGCTTCTCAATCGACCGTCGGTTGCAAAGTAAACAAATCGGTCCGTTCCATTGAAATCCAGGTTTGGTGTGTAGGTAAACGAACCATCGAGGTTGAGCACAAGAGTGCCGTTGGCCGTAGTCGTTCGCGGTTCAATTGCGGTTGTGCGAGGATTTTGATCGAATACAAAAATGTTCACACCGGGAGTCGCAACTGCTGGCAACAGAATGTCCGCGTCGGTATCGTTGGCCAAAACACCAGCGGCAGTGGTCACCGTCAAGATGCTGTCTTCGTTAACAGCGTATGACTCGGTGGCGGCGACAGGCGGAGCTCCAGCGACGATCTCGATCAAGTGGTCTTCCACTTCGCCTCCTACGCCAACTCCACTGGGCAGCAAATCGCCGAGAGTGCTCAAGCGGAAGCGAGCTGTAGTAAATCCGATCGCGGCACTAGCCGGCGTCTGCACATCAAAGACATTGACACCCTCGTGTACAGGTTGGCTGGTTCCAAACAGTTTTTCATTGGCATCATTGAAGTCGCCATCGTGGTTCCAGTCGATCCATGCATCGAGCAAACCAGCTCCGGTGGATACCACCGAAATCGGCACAGGCGCTGAGCCCGCGTTGAACAGACCACCAAAGCTCACGCCGTCTTCGTCATCACCACTGATGGTCAGAGAAACGCCCGTGGTAGTGGCTCGACCAATTAGCGAGGTACCCAAGGCCAATTTGCGGGCGGCCACTTGTCCATTGATTGCAACAGAAATGGCTGTTGCGATATCGGTGGCTGTTGCTGTTGCCAAGTTCACACTGATGGCGACATTACCTGAGGCAACTGGCGTGGCGGTTACGGCAGGATTGGTATTATTGATTTCGAAAGTAACGTTATTACCCGAGCCATCCACAACGTTCATAGTTTGGCCATCGGCAATGGTTGTTACAGCATTTGGGACGACAATTTCTACATTCCCGGATAGCAGTCTTGAGACGCTGGAAGCAGCGGTCAAGTCTACTAAATGACTGAAGGAACCACCGAGGCTGATATTTGATCCGATGGCTACGGCTGTAAGCCCAGTTAGCCGGCCACTCAAAACGGCTGAATTGATCGCACTGGCTACTTTGACAGCTACAGCGTTGGCAGAATCCGAACCGAGTACCGGCACGACAATACCGCCAGCTATCGTGTTCGTCGCAAATTCAAAGGTGACCGGTGCGAATGGGCGTTCTGCCAAATCCGTGATCACGAAGTTCTGTCCGCTCAGCCCGGCACCGGCCGGTACCGACAGAGTAGCTGGACCAGCTTGTCCCAAGGTTAGCCCACCCACAGAGCCAAGCGTTCCAAGCAGAACCTGGGTCGCGGTGTCTGCGTCGTCGCCGTCGGCCGCTGCGGTTGGTTGACCGTTCGCGTCGGTATCGACCAGAGAACCCAGCGCCAACAATGGTACGTCAATCGGCAACACCACGTGGCGAGCGCCGTTGCCATTGGTGACGACCGGCGCGGTGCTTGAGTTTGGCGCGGCAAGCACTGGAATCGAAGTCCCACTAGCATCGCCAAAATCGAGTCCAGCGTCGGGCATTACGATCGTAAACTGCGTCAAGCTGTTGGCACGATTGGCAAACAGCGGATTGCCGGCCAAGTCCGCGATGGCGGCCACGTTCAATGCGCTGACACCAGTACCCGAAGCAACCACCGAGATTGCATTGGTAACGGTGATGGTGCCGTCGCCTTTAGAGACCGCGTTAACACCAATGCCGGCATTATTGATGGCTGTTCGCAACTGCAGCGCGATCTCATATCTGGATAGTCCGGTGGTGAATGGAACGAGCTTCGCACCGGCGTTCGTGGCGGCGCCGTTGCTGTCCAGTTCAAACACAGTATTTCCACCGGCATGAGCGATGGTGAATGTGTCGCCGTCAGCGACCGCGTCACCATCGCCAACGGTCAGGTCAACGCTGCGTTGATTATTAAGTGTGATCTCGTAAACACTATCTGTGCGCCAAATGCCTGCGATTGGGGTCAAGCGGACAGTACGACTGTTTGCGTTGTAACCAAATACGTAATCGATGCCTTCTCTTAGCAGTCGTCCGTTCTCGGTAAGCGTAACGGCGCTGGAAACGACCGTGTTGGAATTTGGGCCAGTACCGTTGTTATCCTGCAGAAGAATTGAGAAATAATCGACCGTACCGCTATCGAGCTGAATGTAGGTCACGTTACGATCGGCGTCAGTCAAGAGCGAATCGTTGTCTTGTGGCTGCAAAATAATCGCGTCGAGACCAATAAAGTCCGAGCGATCGACCGCGCCGCGATCCTTAAATACGTTGCCACCCAAACCGGCAGGCGAGTTGACCGTTGGATCATCGACACGGCGCTGACCGGTAACATCCAAGTCCGGTGCCAACATTGGGCTTTCTGGCAAGCCAATCGCATTCTTGACCTGCGCCAGCGCCGGGCGCTCCTGCAGGGCCTCGATTGAACTGTCAATCGCTAACGAACCAGCAGCCAAATAGAAGCGTCGATTGGTAACATCCACGAACAGAGGTTGAGCAGGCGTCAGCGTTTCTGGGAATGAGCCAAGTCCAACTCCGACATTCGCGCCGGCACTTTGGTAGACATTGGCACCAAGCACAGCCGACGAACCAACAGGCGCTCGCACGCCGGTTCCTACGTTGGCGATAATGTTATTGAGAATGGTCGGCGTAGCGTTGTTCTCAATCAGAATGCCGTTGTCGGCACCACCGATCCCGTAAATCGTGTTGTTAAGAATTCGAGCAATTTGAGCTGGTGCGTCTGCTCCAGTTTCACCTTGAACGCGTATTCCACCAGCTGCGTTTGAGGCGACAATGTTATTGATGATAACCACGCCGGATGCCAGTTGGCTTGTATTCGGTGTCGGGAAATTTATGGGTGCACCTGGGTAGGGACGATTGCCTACAGCATCACCGATTGCAGATTGATCGCGATTACCGGCAGACGCGAAAATGCCAAAGCCCTGGCTGTTGGTGATGGTATTTCCTACCAACAAGATTTGACCTTGTGGTCGCACTCGTTCGCTATCTCCGCCATCCTCTCCAAAGGCAGTTTCCACTCCCCAGATTCTCGGTTGCAGAAATGTATTGGCCGGGAATGTAAAGTTGCCTTTGTCGTCCGAAGAAATGTCTCCATGGAGCAGAACCGTGGTTGCACCGGACAATGCGACGTCGCCAAAGAAACTACCATCCGTCATTTCACCCTGCAGGCTGGCGGTTGCCTTGAGCAGTCCCTGCACTGTCGGAGAATTGATCGCATCGCGAATCGCAATCGCAATTTGCTGTTGGGTGGCATTACTACTGAGCGGGATGCGGACGTTGCCCGACTGGACTCCGCTGGCGGCGTCACCCGCGCCGGTTGTGACATCGAACTCGAAAGTAACCGGCCTGCGTCCATCGCTTAATGTAAAGGTGACACCATCGGCAATTCCACCCGCGGCTTGCGGAAGAACTTCAATCCCTACCTGCTGGGTTAAGCGATCATTGGTATCGAACTGTCGCCCGAACTGTGGTCCAAATGGTCTTGTGTCGTCCAGAACCAGTCGGCCATTTCCGGTATCCGTGGTTCCGAAATCTGCCGCCGTTCTCACCGTCAACTGATATCGACCAGCCTCAATTTGATCCACATCATACAAAGTCTTGGCGTACTGGCGGTTGGCTGCAAACGTGTTGTTTGCAGCAGCCCCCGCTACCATTTCGCCGCGCTCGGCAAAACCGATGATAATATCATCGATGTACAGTCCCTCACCGGTGTTGTTGAGAGCTCGCTCATCCAGGTGTGCAAATGAAATCGGGGCTTGCGCAGAACCTCCAAGCGACGTAACTGAATTGGCGCCGAAGTAATCGCCGAAGCGTTCGGTGGTTATCCCCAGGCCGCTATTGTTGGCCGTAATGTCGTACTTGTACAATTGAATCGTGTTGGCGTGGAATTTCCAAACCTCGAGTCGCTGCGCAGCGGTCGTTGTAGGGATATTGATTGGATCGCTAAAGGTAGTCGCGAAAGCCGTACGAATCGCATCGCGGATTTGGTCTGCTGTCATCGCTTGCGTGACAGGGATCTTGACGCCCGGGGTAGCTTGAGGAAATGCCTCGACAATCCCGGCACCGAGATCTGCGCTGGCGCTGTAGTTAGCGGCGGTGCCGTTGGGCAGTCCCGCAATGTTCAAAACATTGCTACGACGAGCATTCGTGGTAATACCCGTGATTCCAGGTACGATAGCGGCCAGGCGGGCTGCGACCTTAGTCGCGATGGCGGCTGGACTGTCCGTGAGTGAATACTGAATGTTGTTTCCGGTATTGCTGGTTGTAGAGAATACTACATTTACACCGTTAACGTTCAGCGAACTCACGCCGTTGGTCAAGCTTGCGCCGCTGGGAAGATTCAAAACCAGCCCCATATCGAATACGAAATTGGTCGTAGCACCGAACGCTCCGTCCAGCGGAGCAACAGTGAAACCAGTGCCCGCTGTTAGCTTGGCTCCGTCGACAGCAATGAGTTCGACACCACCGCGCAAAGGATCGCCGGTTTCGAAGGAAGCCGCAGTGCTGAATTCAAATCGCAGACGAACATTTTCCTGGCCTGCAAAAGCGCCCAAAGATGTTCGAATTTGACGCCAACCGGTTCCATCAAATGCTTCCTGTGTCTGCAACGGATTGCCAAACGGATCAAAGTTCTCATTGGGATCGATAAGGTTGTTTTTGTTAATGTCGTTATCGAATTCATCCCAGTTCGTGTCGCCGGTGTGGTTGTTGCGATTGAGCGTTTGGTCATCCGGAGTATTGTTGGTCGCCAGCAGCACCCAAGCTCCGTCCTCGCCGGCTCCGTAGACGCGGAATGCATCGCGCATACGACCGGTATTGTCCAGGTCGCTATTGGCGTTCTCTGTGTCGAGGAAATAGTTGAAATAGAGTGTTGGTAAATCGTCGGCGCTATATCCTCGCAAATCGATCGGATTACTGACGATTGCTCCGTGTGCACCACCAGGCAGATTGTAGGTGCCATCGTAGGCGGCCACGTTATACAGGTTGGTCCAGTCGCCTTGCTGACGCTGAGCGCCTGTATTGGTGCGGCTGTCTTCAAATCCGAAGTAGAGCGCTCGGTCACCAGGGACATTGGCCGCCTGAGAATTGTCATAGGGCACCTGACGTCCGTGGCCCGCCTCATTGTCGCGGCGGTCGGTCAGGTGGAACAAGTTCACGTCGAGCGGCGAGAAATCGAACCCAACAACATTGTTTCCAAGGCCCCCGCGATCGGTGCTTCTAACTTTGTAACTCAGACCTGGGAATACGGGCTGAAACACCCCTGCTGTGTTGACCGCATAGATCGTTCCGTCCGCCGTAGTAGCGAATAGCATATTGGCATACTTGCCAACCCCTGTTAGAGGATCGGGCTCAAGGTTGCGCGGCCCCCGCGTGAGACTGGTGAAGCTGACTGGTGTGCCACCGTCTGTAATTACTCGCGTAGGAAGGCGTCCTGAGAATCGTTCCGCTCCCGTGTTTACGGTTAGGTTCGAGGTGAACGCATTGTCGCCATCGCCAATATTGACCGCATAGAATTCACCAAGATCACTGACCGCAAACAGGGTGTTGCCGATTTGCGCCAAGCCAGTCACTGTACCGGCGGTGAACGGTCCATTGGGGTCTGTCAGGCTGCCAGACAGGAATCGTCCAAACTCGACCTTCTGCGTGCCCGCATGATTGCCCACCAGGGCGTTGCCCGTACGGTCGGCGACCGGGGTCGTGCCGGGGTTGATTACGGCACCTGTATCGGCATTGAGTTTGTAGACGACGTTCGTGCCGTTAAAGACTTCAACATCAACGCCGCCCGACTGTAGGATTCCAGTGACCGCGTTGTTTGCATCTAGAACCGGTAAATTGAAAGAAACCGCGCGCGCACGCGAGCCGACGCCGAACAGTTTGAGTTCTTGATTGTCTGCGGTGGCAAAGCTCAATCCATTAAAAATAAAGCCGTCACCCTGCGGGGTGTTTCCTCCAGCCAAACCATTTTGGTCGCGTTGCTGAATGGCGAAAGTCGGTGTGGCCCCGGCCGCAGTGATTTGAGTTGTATAGGTTTGTAGTCCGGAGTTACCGGCAACAGTTGCCCCTACCGGAACGGTCGCTGAGTTCAACGTGCCAGTTGAATTTAGCAACAACAGGTTGCCGGTGGTGCTATCGATCAGATTGCCGCCCGCGATTTCGGAGGCAACCAGTCTGCCATCTGGCGACATGGCGATGTCGCCGATGCGCGCTGTATTGCTGGCGTCGCTAACATCGGCTTCACGCGCACCCGTGTAGGGATTGGCGAACATCAGTAGGCCGGTATCCTGGATAACATACGCGGTCAAATCTGCCAGTGTCCACTGGACAATTTGCTGATTCGATGCCGCGTCGTCGCCATCGTTGGCAAAGGAAACTTGGACTGGACCGTTCGATGTTTCTAGTGTGGACCCTGCCTCGAATCGATCTTCCGAGATGCGTTGTACCGAGTTGATCGGTTCGACGCGCACCAATGGATTGGTGGCAGCGGCCTGCTGGAATTGATTCAGCGTTTGCGCGTATTGACTGTTGTTGCTAACGACCACCGTGTAATTGCCTGCAGGCAATTCTGCCGCTCCGATGAAGGGATCGCGACCACCGTTAGAGCCACGCGTGAGATCATCCAGGTCCGAGCCTTGTTCCGGAGCCGCACGATCGTCAGCTATGTTCGAATCGGTGCCGACCAGCACAAGTCGGTTGGCACTATCGAATACCCAAAGAGTGGTGTCTGGGCGCCCAAAACCGTCGGCGTAGTCAATATCAATCGTAGTGGCAATATGAGGGCTGGGCGACGCGGGGTCGATAACTTGCGTGCCGCTTCTTCGCACGGTGAAACTATAAACATCCACTGCATCGTTATCAAAGATACCGGATACGGTCACTGAGCCTCGGTCCGAGTTTCCAATGTTGCCGAGCGCGGTAGTGGCTCCAGTCTCCGCAAGTGTTCCCAGCAATGGTGAATTGCTGGTTTGACCGCGAGTTTCGATACCGTTTGTCGCGAAACGAATGTCCGCATAACGCACTGTCGAACCAGGAACCTCATCATCCTGTTGCAACCGCACCTGCAGACGATAATTGCCAGTGGTCAGACCTTTGCGTTCATCGGCTGGATTCTGTAAGCTGGCGGCCCCACCAGGCGAGAGGTTACTGCTGCGGACTCGCACGTAATAGGTGTTGGTTGCACCCGTAGCTCCAGGTAGGACTACGCGCAGCCCGGCATCGAGCGGGTTGACCGAAAAGAGATCCGCATCGGTACCGGGGATGAAGGAATTGGCGGTTGCAAATACATCCTGGTCCAATCCCAGTACTCGATCCGGAGTAATCTGAGCGGCGTCGGCGGTTACAAAACGGTTTTCAGTACCAGCGCTCTCAGCCAACGAGTTATTGCTCTGGGCAATGATCTGACCGCTGCCGTCGATCAGTTCGACGACTGAGTCGAGCGATCCATTGGTGTGATCGATGTCAATCCAAACCGGCGTACCCGCTCTGGCCGTGAAACTGTAAACATCTAAATCCTGTGGCGCGGCAATGGAACCGTCGACGCTAAATCCAAGTCGCAGATTCTCATCACCGCCCTGTAGAGAGGAGGCCAGCGCACCGAGGCCCTGTGCAACTCCAGCGACATCATTGGTGCCCGTATCTTGAATCTGATCGGTCTCAAGTTCAATGGCTGAATCTACATTTCGATCGTTCGCATAGGGTTCCAAGCGAATGCTACGCCATGCACCGGCGGAACCTGTCGACGGGCCATTGTTGTTCGTATCGACCAAGGCGCGTCCATTGGGATCAAAACCGGCACCGACGCTGTCATCGGTGATGCTAGTCATCACTACCGGGAAACCTGGCGTACCAATAATCCGCAACGAGCCCCCGATACGGTCCGTGATGTCGAGCGGTCGACCAAGAGCTGTCAAGCCCGCTCCGGCACCAGCGAGCTTCACGACGAGACTTTCATCCGCTTTACTCTGCAGACGCAAGCCACCGAATGTATGGAAATCAGGGATGATCACTTCGCTTTGCAGGATGTGCACGATATCGGTATCGTCCCACACCGTTTCTGTGGTCAATGTTTCGCCACGAACTCGCATGCCATTCAAACCATTGCCAAGCAGTCGATTACCGTCGACCAATGGGCCTACGTTGCCCAAGCCCGCTTTGTTCTTGGCGACTGCGCCCGTTTGACGCCCAGGATCGGAAACATTGTCGGTGTTCAACGCATTGGCATTAATGCTGATGGCTGCCGTATTTGTCACCGAGTTATTTTGAATGGTATTGTTGATAAGTGTTGGTTGGCTGGCAACAACGAAGATCACGCTGGCGTCATTGGGGCCATGCCCGTCGCGGCTTGAATTGACATTTCCACCTAGCCCAGATCCATTCAATTCCAGGCGACTGTTAGCAATTCTCGCTTCAGCCTGATGGACTTCGATGGCGCTAAATCCAGCGAATCCACCGGCGACGCTAGCAACACCGCCCGCGTAGGTAATCAGCGCATTGTCGATACTCAATGTCGAAAGATGTCGAGCGACGAGTCCACCCCAGTTGCCAGCGATTGGATTGCTTGAGTTGCCGTCGCTGTTGGTGTCGAAGGTACCGCCAGCACCATAGCGGTCATCGCTGCGGCTGGTAAATACGATCGGACGATCGGGAGTACCTTCGGCGATCAGCTGTGCGCCGATACCGGCTTCGATGCGCGAACCTGTCGACTTGATGATGATGCCAGGATCGATCTGCAAACGCGCGTCGAGTCGTGCTCGGTCGATTTGCGTTGGGATTACGGCGGGCAAGGCTCCTGCCAGAGTCGTACCGATATCTTTGTAGGTCGTAGTGTCGCTATCGAGCTCGGCCACGAGCTGGAAAGCGCCGCCGTTGGTGCTTCGCCATAGTCGTCGCGAGACATAGTCGCCGGAAGCTGTTGGCAGGCCGGAAAGCTGAACCGCGGACTCGGTGGCAACCAACGTGAGCGGAGGTGTTGCCGCGCTGGGCAACCCTTCCGCGCCATTCAGGTCAACATTTGTTATTCGATAACGAATGATCGCCGCAGGTGCCAAGGAGCCGCCTGTCGTTCCCGCCCGCTGTACGAGACTAACATCTGGCCCGACAGTTTCGCGAACGGCTCCACCAGGAGTGCCTTGGATTATCAAGTTCTCACCGAACACGTGCGCTATATCCGTATCGTCAAAGCGTGCAGCGAGATCCAAAGTCGTTAGTGGCCCACCTGCAACCGTGGTTGTCTTGATAAACAGTCCATTCGTCGAATTGTTCAATAAAACGTTACCGCGAATGTCTGGACCGACGCGCGAATAGTCGGGGCTGAACGCACCTGCTGTTTGATAGCGTGTGCTCGTGAACCGTGTTTCTTCAAAGCTGTTGGGGTCGGCAGAGATGGCCGCATCCGCACTGAAGCGAATCGTGTTATTGATCAATGTTGGACGATTCTCAGTCAGATTGATCGGGCTAATCGTCGGACTAGGGCTGGAAACAGTAATTTGGCCGCCGCCATAGCGAATATCGGCATTGGAGACGAAATTCAGGAATATTCCCTTGCGCTCGTAGCTGCCAAAACCTTCGCGGCGGTCGACGTCCTCATGAAAGTCGATTCCACCCCAATCGCCAGCGCCCGGAATGGTATTCAGCGGATTCGTATCGGTGCCCTGGCTTTCGTCGCGATAACTGGTGAAATTGACGGTTTGCTGCGGTGTTCCTAGAACTTGGAGTGCAGACAGACTCTTATTGATCGAAGCGCTCAAACTACCGGTTGAAATCCGCGTACCTTGCAGCTTAAAGATTGCTCCAGCATCGATCATCATGGTCACGCCGCGAGGTACCTCGAGCGAGATGCCGTCGGACAGTACCTGGTTGCCAACACCTCCGCGTCCGATTTCGTAAGCAGGACGAGTTGTTGAAGTCGTCCCTTCGCTGCCCGCGACGCGGATGACGTCGCCGGGCTGCACGAGCCCCACGGGCCATTTCAGTGGATTGTTAATGTCGAGATTGTTGAGTGGTTGGCTTGGAGAGCCGAGCAGTGGACCGGCTTGCGAACCGGTGAAGCCCTTGTCTACATAAATGGTCTTGGGCTGTCCTACCGTCGCTACGCCGACAGGTGCAGCGGCCCGGAACCAGAAATTGAAATTGCCGCCCGCTGTGCCGTCGCCATCACCGTCTAGTGGAGTTCCACTGATATCCTCGATGGAGAACTTCTGTCCAGGAGCCGCTACCGTAGGTTTGAAGTCCAGCTTCAATTGGTAAGCACCTTGACTGACGGCGCCGCTTCCAGTGTTGGGAACGACAGGATCGAAATTCTCGTTGCCTTTGCCGGTCACGCTAATGAAATAGGTGCCTTCGGTTAGCTCAGCGCTTAGGAAGGAGTCGGAGCTGTTGCTGTCGTTATTCACCGCCAGAATCTCAAAGCCACCTCCCGGCTTCTGCTTCATCAGCGTCAGATAGGTATCGAGATTGCTACTGTTCGACAAGCGTTCTGCAATTGTTTCAGCGGTGAGCGTGCCGGCCTGGCCAACTGGAACGACGAACGAATAGGTGTCGACATCGCGATTGTCCGGGCGGTACAAGTGTTGTCCGTGGACGATGTCGTTTTCCCCAGGGAATGCCCATTCGGTACCTGGCAAGCCGGGATTAGGATTCGCCAAATCGCCCGTTTCGCCCATGATTGTTCCCGGAGGCAAGTCATAGGTATGACCGAGCCCGAGCAAATGTCCGACCTCATGCATGGCCGTCTCAAAAAAACTCTGAGCGCCGGGAATCCCGGAGCGTCCTCCGAAACTATTGTCCCAAGTTTCCGCTCCGTCCATGATCGCGAGCGGCAAAAGGTTAGCGTCCAGTCCAGCGAGGCCAATTTCAAAACCTGGACGACTCTGGGTGCCACCAAGAGGGAACAAGTCACCAACGACAACCGTCAAACCGTCGGAATCGGTTTCAACAAAGTCGATTCCCAATGTCGTTGAGTAGAATTCAAAGACCTCACGCAATCGTTCGATTTGATCTGGTGTAATGGAAGTATTAATCGCTCGATTCGAGGCGTCCAAACCGTAAGGTCGGTTGAGCGCAAAGTTATATGCAATTTGAGAAATTTGCGGGTCTGGATCTGCAGAGAAGAAATTTAGCGAGTTTTGCGGAAACTGAACTCCGATGAGGTGATCCTCATCTTGAATGTCGCGATGTCCCGGCTCGAAATTGCCGCCCGGAAAATCCAACGGGAGCGCACCGGTACTGGTAGTTACGATGGTCTGATTGATGACGGATGAAAACGCGCCAGTGAATGAACCGAGTGGCATTGCGGCGGCGATATTACCCGCTGGATCCGCAGGGCTCAACGGCGTAATCGGTTGGGGATTTGTCGTGGAGACTACCGCATTGCGCGAGCCAACTCGCAGGCGATATGTTCCTGCACCAGCCAATTGGTCGATTGGCCCAGCGAACTTCAACTCAGCCATGTCGCTGGCTGGATCGTACACAATCGACACGGGGGCGAAGACTTGATCGTCGTTTGGCTGAACCGTATCGCTCGTCAATATTAACTGATAGAAACTGGGGTCCACCACGGTCGGATTTGGTGAAACTGTACCGGTGGTAATTGCCGTCGGATATAAGTCATCGTTGTTGAAGTAAACGCGGATGACATCGCGCTGGGGTGTTAGGACTCCTGCGATTCGGTCTACCGGTTGTGGAACAACGGAAACCACTTGGGCGCCCAGTTCCAAGTCAAAGTCAACTGAGTCGCGAGTCAAATCGTTAGGAGTAGCATCGATCGCGCGGGTGAGTAGCTTGAGTCCCGCCGCATTTTTGATCGCTGTCAATCCATTTGCTGGGTCATCTTCGCCGATCAGCTCGACGCGATACAGATCGTCTTGCAGCGTCGATGCAAAACGCAGGACTACGATGCGGTTGTTGTCGCCGAAGCCCAGGTAGCCGGGTACGACGACCTCATCGTTGCTATTGCCAAAAGTACCATCTCCGCCTGCTCGGATAACGCGAATGCCGTTGGTCAAGGTGCTCGCATTGAGATCGCTGGAACCATCAAAGCGAAATACCAATTCAGTGGGTGCCTCTGTCAGGCTATTGGTATTGTTGAAAGTAAAAATATCACCCGAGTTTGGTGCGACGGACAGCAAACGTGGCCCAGTGCCGAGGTCGCGGGTACGTACCGTCAGATCATAAAGCTGTGGGTCGGCTGTGGCCGCTCCAGCACCGATGACTCGTAGATAGTAGGTACCGGAAGCAGGCAAGGCAAAATTCACTAGTTGCTCCGGCAGCCCCAGTCCTGCGGAGTTCTGCGTTGACAATACAGTTCCGCTGGCCGTGCGGAGTTCGAACGAGAGGTTTTGATTGCGCAGCGTGTCGACTGCTACGGGAGTACCGCCGTCCGGGCCGACTTGATACTGTTGACCGGTTGGCTGAAGCAGAATGCTCAGCGGCTCTGGTGAAGGAACACTGAACTTGAACCAGTCATCGTCACCAACTTTGTTGATCGAATTTGTAGTCAACTTCAAATTGGGCAACTCGCCCAGATCGGTGGCTGTCGCAGAAGAGTCGTTGTTCTCCAACGCGTCTCCGTAAAGCTGTTGAGCTCCGAGAATGTCGTCGTGTTGTGCACCCAGGAACGCAAACGAGACCTGAGGCTCCATCAACTTCGTTTGGTTAAGTGGGCTAACGTGGCCCAATCCAATTCCATGCCCGGACTCGTGCATTAGCACGTTAAACAATCCGCGATTTTCGCCGGTGGGACCCCCGGCATTATTAAAGTAGAAAATGTCGTTGGTATCGATGATCATATCGCCATCGAAGCCCTGGTTTCCACCGCTGTTTGGAAAATAGTTGAAAGCTAGGGTGCCAAAATCGCCGTCGATATTGTGGCCACCGATGCGCACGTCGCCGCGAACTCCAGCGACGCCACGATTTGTAGCGTTGGCCATCGGTGCGCCATCGTCGGCAGTCTCGTAGACGAACTTCAGGCCCGAAACTTCGCTCCATCGATCGTAGGCACGCTCAAAAATGTTGAACCAAGGACGTTGCGAGACAGGGCCACTGCCACTCCCATAAATACTGTCCATGAACGCGATGAGATTGCTGGTACCGCTATTGGCGGAGTCGACGGTGCCATCGGGTACGATGCTCCAAGTTACCGTAGCGGAATCGCCCTGTGCTGGACTCACGCCACCGGTAGGATTGCTCCATCTCGCACCGGAGGCCACAAAGTTTCCGCTTCCCTCTCCGGACGCATCTGCCGTGGTGCCGCGAAGGTAGCGCTCGATTACCGAATCCATGTAATTCTGTGGCGTGCCAGGCGCAAACACGACTCCTGCGGAATCAGCTGCTAACAACTCGCGTCGTTCCAGAGTCTCGAGCAAAACTTTTCGAAGTCGGTTGCGTCGCATTTGCATTTCGTATGAGGGCGACTTCGATCGTGTGAAGAGCTGGCTTGCCATGCGACTTACCTTCCAAGGTCTATAAAAAAGGAATGCAGAGTTGTCTTGTTTAGGTTTCTAATTTCAACGCAATGACGACGCGCTGGCAGAGTTCCCCACCAGGCGTCGTTTTAATAAGTTTAAAAAACTGATTGTGATCGCTTCCGTAGCATTGTCACTCTTTACGAGTCTCCATTTTCACCCAATTCCGCCAGCAGGCTGGCCAAGGCGAAGTCAATTGGCAGGCTGCGATCTTGAGCAGCGTGGCGCGCATCGACCCAGCTAACATCTGTAGCTGCTGGAGTCGACTCGCCAATTTGAGCAAAGACCGCGTGTGCAGGTTTGGAATTCGTTGGCTGTACTGTCTGTTCGCCTTCAGCTACCAGGCCGAGTGTCAAGCTGCTGTTTTGATTAGTCGAAATCACCAGATGCGAGGGGAATGCACCACTGCCCAACACCAGTTGCCCCATCGCCAATTCCGACTCACCTTCACCATTGCCACTACCGGCTCGTGAATTCAGGAAATTGATGACCTGCAATACGTCGTTCGCGGTAATAATGTTATTGCCGTCCACGTCGCGATAGGGAGGCGGTGCTGGCAATCCGGAGACAGCTATACCGCCGCCTCGTTCGTTGATTAAATTGATGATCAGCAACGCGTCGATCGGCGAAACGGATCCATCGGCATTGACATCGAGGCCATTGCTTGGATTTTGGTGCAACGGAGGTGACGGATTGTCGATAGTGATCGTCACGGTCGTTACCGCGCTGAATCCGGTTCCGTCGCTAGCGCGATAGGTAAAGCTATCGCTCGTTCTTCCCTTACTGAAGTCATGCTGGTAGGTGAAGGTGCCATTCGCGTTCAACGAAAACTGTAGGGCGGACTGCGGCGCGCTAACAATTGTAGCTGTTAACGTGGCGCCTTCCTGGTCGATATCGTTTGCCAACACGCCATCATCGTTGGCATTCGCATTGGTGCCACGCGGATCCGTAGTGGTCAGCGTTTCACCCTGCCGGACACGGTAGCTGTCCGGTCGCGTTACTGGAACATCATTGACGTCTAGCACTGTCAAGCGGAACTCGTCGATGATCGTTGCCCCACTCGCATCCTTAGCGGAAATTCGAATGTCGGCGAAGCCAGAGCGATTGCTGCCCAGCGTCATCTGCAATTGGTTGCCGTTGATGACTGGAGTCACCAACAACGGATTCGTGTTACCAACTACTTCGAATGTCAATACGTCGCCATTGCTCAGAACGTCTGGATCGAAGAAGAAGGTGGGGCTAAGTGTGATGAGTGTTACAATGTCGTCTTCGTTAACGGTCATGTCCGGAAGCCCAAGCGCTAACCGTGGCGAGTCATTGACATTCGATACGGTTAAGGTGAGCGTATCGGTGACGGACGCTCCGTTTCCATCGGTCGCTCGGACAACGACAGTCGCTTGACCGTTTCGATCGGGCAGCAATTGCAGCGTCAGGTTGTTTCCATTGATTGTCGGAGTCACCAGATTCGGATTGCTGTTTCCGCCGGTTACAATCGCAAACGCAATCGAATCTCCGGCATCCGGGTCGCGGAAGATGGTGGAAAGGTCGATGACTTGTGCAGCCTGGTCTTCAGCCATTGCCACATTACCGAGCGGCGATAGGACTCGCGGTGCATCTTGTACGCCAGCTACCGTCACTGTCACAGTACCCGTAGAGGTTTGTGGATCCGGAATTCCACCACTCGTACCATTGTCTTGCACTTGATAGAAGAATGTATCAATGCCCTCAAAATCAGGTGCAGGAGTGTAGGTCGCTACCCCAGCCACAAAAGTCACGGTTCCACCGTTGGTACTCGTTGGAGTCACACTGCTGATCACCAGTTGTTGCCCACTCTCGTCCGCTGGGCCGGGTAGATCACCTGCCAACAACTGAGCTTGTGTCATTGTCGCCGGTGTGTCCTCAGTCGCGTTGAGGGACTTGGGGCTCACAATCGGTGGATTGTTGCGGTCAGCCAACTCGATCGTTACGGTTCCACCGGAGCTCAGCGGAGCAGGAACTCCAGCAGTCGTGCCGTTGTCGGTAACAACATAATTGAACGTATCCTGCCCGCTGAAGTTTGCCGGCGGAATGTAGCGGATGCGTCCAGCCACCAGTGTGACCGATCCACCCTGAGCGCTTGTTGGATCTACCGAGGTGACCGTGAGCGTTTGCGTCGATTCGTTGGCAGGTCCCGCCGAATCGTTCTGCAGTAAGGCGGCTTGGTCAAATTCTAGAGTTTGTCCCTCGTTGATCGATTGATTGTCGTCAAAGGCGATCGGTGCGTCGTTGACTTCGCGAACGATCAGGGTGACTGTCCCTAAGTTGTTTGAACCCAACACACCGTCATTGACTCGGTACACAAACGTGTCAGAGCCGTTGAAATCCTGTAGAGGACGATAGGTAAAGGTGCCGTTGGGAGCCAATGAGAAACTGCCTGGTTGCGCAAAGGCTGGGGCTTGTACTATGCTCACGCTCAGCGGACCACCTTCGGGATCCACATCGTTGGCTGCCACACCGTCGTCGATGGTGAAACCGGGTGTTGTACTGCCATTCGCATCCGTGGTCGTGAAGGCGTTCAACGGATCTTCATTGAACGAATACGTGTCGTTGACGGCCGTTGGTGGAGTACCAGGTACTATGGTAACTGCATAGTCTTCTACTTCTCCGTCCACCGCCAAGCCTGTCGGCACCAAACCACCTTGACTGCTCGAGCGGAATCGAGCGAACGTCTTGGTGGGACCACTCGGAATCGGTGCTGTAGCGGGTACTGTCACCGAAAACGTTTGGCTCAGCGTCTCGTTGGTAAATCGAGCTGAAAGGATTTGCTCGCCTGGATCATCCCAGTCGCCGTCCGCATTGAAGTCGATCCAAGCGTCCACGTAACCTGGCGAAGAAAGGGTAACGTCAATTGGTGTGAATACATTGCGATTGAAGACGCCAGCTACGTTCAGTGGTGCACCGAACACGACACCGTCATCGGATCCATCTGCGTCTGCGTTAGGCGAAGGTTGGCCATCGGCTTCAGCGTTGATCGCCGAACCCAGCAAGGCGACAGTGCCGACAACGTGACGCGCACCATCGTTGGCATGGATCGTAGGATAACGACCCAACGTGGTTGACAGTGGATCAGGTGCATCGCCGTAGTCGAGCGAGACGCCAGGCATCAGAATCGTGAACTCCGTTTCATTGTTGATGCGATTTGGCTTAAGCAGATTACCACCAAGATCAGCCACACCGCGAAGGAAGTAGCTTTCGATTTCTGGGCTGATGACGGCTGCATTCGACACGAAAAGCGAGTCGCCGCCGCGCTCGGAGGCAATTAGGCTTGTA
Source organism: Pirellulaceae bacterium (assembly GCA_041736515.1). Classification (GTDB taxonomy): domain Bacteria; phylum Planctomycetota; class Planctomycetia; order Pirellulales; family Pirellulaceae; genus Aureliella. The sequence goes on along the minus strand of JBGSTP010000137.1, from coordinate 47,819 downwards.
TCCGACGAGGCGTTAATGGCATCGATAATTGCCTGTTTCATATCCAAGCCAGTAAAGCTCGGATCCTGAATAAATAGCACCGGATTTGCGCCTCCGGGCACACCGGACTTATTGAGCGTCGGCGCTCCGCTAATGTTCGTTACGAACAGCGGGGTATCGTTCAATTGCAATCGAGCACCCGCCAACACAGTTGTCGTCAGACCCAGGCCAGCGCCTTCAATGGCCGCTTTCATCGACTGTACTAAAGTGTCCGAGGTCGTGCTATTGCTATAAAGAATTGGGGTGTTGCTGCCAATGAAACCAGATCCTGAATCCACATTGTCGAATTCAAAGGTGACAGTGCGCGTGCCATTACTGATCGTAAATGTCTCGCCGTCGGTTACGACACCCCGATTGGCTGTGAAACCACTACTACCAACTTGCAATTGGCTGGCGTTGATTCGACCAAGATTGATCTGTCCGGCACCTGTGCTGTTGGCAAATATTCCAAGGCCTTCGACATTGATGGCCGCAGCCAACGCATTGGCGATGTCAGTCGAAGAGCTCAATGAGTTGAAGGAGATAACGACGTTGCCAGGCTGAGATGCGCCGCTGTTGTTGCCATCGAACTCAAATATGACCGTGCGTCCGTTGCCCTGCAGCGCAATAGTGCTGCCATCGATGACCGTATTAGCAGGTGGTACCTGCAGCAATAATGGTCCAAACACCTGCAGTTGCGTCCTGCTGGTAACGCCTGGATTACCGAACAGCGACAGGCCAGGAGCGGCCGAGGTGTCGATGGACGTACTGCTGCTGCCTCCTACGGCGATATTGCCGTCCCCAACTGCCTTGGGTGCCAAACCGAGGTCGGCGGCAATAATGGCGTTCACAATTCGATTCGAAATAACCGTCTGGGACTCCGTGGCGGAAACAGCGATTGGCACGTTGCCAGAACCGACAGTAGCATCTCGGGTCAATTCAAAGGTAACGGTCTTGCCATTGCCTGATATTGTGAAGTTTTCACCATCAGCCAATGTGCGGGCCACTCCGACAAGGGCAAGCTGGCTATTACCGATCGAGGCCGAGCCATTCGGGCCGAGTCCCAAGTGCACAACGGAACCCGCAACCACTGTCGGGCTCAGGTTCAACGAGCTGTTTGCGATAGCGGCTTGCGTAAGGACGGCTATGTCGGCGGCCGTAACCGCCGTTGAAAAGTCAACCGCAACATTGCCGGCACCTACGTTGCCGTCGGTGTCATACTCAAACGTCTGTGAAAGTCGTCCGTCGCTCACAGAGAAAATATGACCCTCTAGAACTCCGCCCCGCGGTCCCGAATCCGGAATGCGGAAGCCAATTGTGGAATTAGGCTGAGTCAGTGAAGAGAATGTCGTGTTGATTTGTGTTCCGGCTTCAGCACCGATAAAGATGCGTCCAGCACCTTGATCGATGGGTGTAATGTTCGGCAGTGCAGCTGCTTGAATTGCAGCGATCACCGAATTCAAAATGTCTTGCTGCGTCGCACCTTGGACGAAATCGATACGGCGGTTTCCGCCCAGGACGTTGCCGTTACGGTCAAATTCAAACGTGGTGGTTAAACCATTGACGAACAGGCTAAATCGGTCACCATCGGTGATGCCACCGAAGGCACCACCAGCCAATGGAATCTGGATCGCTAATCCCTGAGGGACCTGCAAGCGATAGCCGCTTTCGAATTCATAGACCACAACGCCACCGTTCTGGTCGGTGATCGAGAACTGATCTCCATCGGCAACTTGATCTCCACTAGGCGCCGTAATCACAAAGCGATCTTTGTTGTTGACGGAGATTTCGTAGACTTTGCCCGACTTCCACACGCCAGCGAGCGGCGTCAGGATGATTTCATCACGCGTTGAATTGTAAGCGAACGAGTAGTCGATACCTTCTTGAAGGATCACGCCATCTTCGAAAACAACCACTGCAGCACCGGTCAGTCGTTTGTCCGGAATGATAGAGCTGACAACGGTGTTGTCATCAATGCCGACGCCCAGCAAAGGATTGGCCGGTTCGTTGCCGTCTGCCAATTGAATGCGGAACTGTGGATAAACTCCAGAGGTCAAACTCACCACAGAATCGGACCCGTCCTGATCGATACCCAACGCATCGTTATCGGTTGGGTCGAGCAGAATAGCTGCAGGGCCAATGAAGTCGGCGCGGTCCAAGGCACCTCGATCTTTGAATACATTCTGTCCCACCCCGCCCGGCGGTGAAACCGCAGGATCATCGGCGCGAAGCTGTCCGACCAAGTCATAGTCTGGAGCAACCAAGTTCGATGTGTTCAAACCCATTGCAGTCTTGACGGATGCCAAGCTTGGACGCTCATCAAGTTGGTTGATCGCACTGTCAATAAGCGGTGATCCAGGAGCAGGCAAATACTGACCTGCTTGAGCGTTGACGAACAATCGTACTCCGTTGGCAATGTCGAAGTTCTGATCGAGGGCCGTGTTCGGAATGTTCGTAGGAACGGTCTCGATACCAGTACCGAATCGCAGTCTCGCAACTCCGGGCTCGTAGTACTGGTAGATCGATCCACCCAGTACGACATCTCCAGGTTTGGTGATCACGTTAGGATTGTTGGAGCCAAACGGTTGTAATGCTCCAGTGTTCTGATTGGCTCGCGATTCGCTGTTAACGACGGGAGTTTGCAAGTTGAAGAACACATTGTTCAGGATCGTTGGGCTGGCGCCACGGGTTGCCAATACGCCGGTTTCCGGCAGCAACTGGTCTAGATTGTTATTTGCATTGTCGTCGGGGTCGACGATAATGCGACCATTGCCATCAATCCACGCTGCATTGTTGATCACCACAAATTTCTCGCTGGCCCCGTCACCCCGCGATGTCCAGGAAATCGGATTGGTTGATTCCCGATCATGCCCTAGACCCAAGTGTCCGAGACTCGAAATGTTTGTGAAGGATCCGACGCCACCCAGCGTAGTCGTTGTTGAGACTACAAAACCGTCTACTCGCCGAGTAAACAAAGGCAAACCTTGGTTAACCTGATAAAAGGGCCCTGTGATCTGCTGTTGGATATCTAAGTCGCTGACCTTGCCACTGATACCATCCGGACCGATTGCGGCTAACTGCTGAAGTACAAAATCCTTATCGCCCTGTATGGTATTGAAAGGCGCGTCAATTACTGCAGAGATGCCGCCAAGCGCGCGAGCATGCACAGGTGGAAGCGGGCTGGCTGTTCCGAAGATGCCGTTCGGAAGCACTTGCTGATTGCTGATTGACGCCGTACGCCCAACGCCGCCTTCATTGATGGCTTTAGCGATCGCAACAGCCACATCTGGGAATCGCCAATCGGGGTTGAGGTTGATCGGTATATTGTTGGCGTTTGATGGTCCGCCACCGCCAATCACAAACTCAAACGTACGACCACTCGAACCGGTGTTGCCAATATCCGGCACACCAAAGATTGTGAACGTATCACCCGAGGCATAAGCACTTGCATCTTCCGCAGTAATGACAAACTCTTGCAGGTGACGGACACCAACGGAGATGGAATAAGTACCTGTCGTTGTACCAATTTGTCGATTTGCAAACGAGAGCGGGTCGTAGGAAGTGTTGCCTACCGAGCTGATTGCCGCATAATATACCCCCGGCGCAGTTACGGTGAAATCGCCATACGGATCGAGTCCCAGCGTCTCACCCGGTGCTGCATTGTTATCGCTAAACGAAATCGCTTGGCCAGCTGCGTTGAGGAAAGCCTGAGGAATTCCTCGACTGTCAAAAATCTGCAGCACGCTATCTAAGCCAGACGATGAATCCACGTCCACGATAACTCGCTCGCCCAGACCTAGCTTAAATTGGTAAATGTCGACATCTGTGCCTGCCAAGCCAGCGGTCGTATCACCAATGATTCCATTGGAACTGTACTCGAGCGGATTGTGACTGGTTCCCTGCCAAGTCTGAATGGCCGTCGCAATCGTGTCGTTCGGTTCGTCTGTGGCTGCTTGACCATTAAAACTCGCGCGGCCATCGGTGCCGATGATCGTATTGTTCACGATTCGGGCTTGTGGCTGCGGTGTTTCGCCAAGATCAAGTTGGCGAATATCGAATGGATTGGAATGAGTTGGTACGTCGATCCATTGCAGATTCGAAACTCCTTCGAGGTAGAGAGCGGGTCGGTTAAAATACTCTGGATAACCGAGCGTTGCTGACGATGGAGGAGCAAAAGGATCCGGTCCGAGCAAGCTTTCCGCTACTGTTGCTTTGATGATTTGCGTAGTGCCGTTAGAAACCAAAATACTCGCCAGCACGGCATCCCGTAAGGCGTGCACTGTTTCGTACGCGTTTGTTGCGAACGGAGTATAGTTAGGGGAGGTGTTCAATCGCTGATAAAGCGCGCCTCCTCGTCTATAATACGCAATCGAGCTACTAATTGCATAACCGTCACCTTCCTCTGGATTGGCGAGATCCTCGAACTCAAGGCGAATGCGAGTGCGATCGGCATCGATTACCAAAAGGTCGCCGTCGTCGATGTAGGAACCAAAGTGTGAGGCAGGAGGATTGTTTCCTGGCACGTTGACATTTGGATTGTTGTCGGAGTTCGGGATGGGTGTGCCTGGAGCGTCCGGAATCAGCGCGGGGGAAATCATCCAAATCGGTGCTTCACCTTGAACGATCACGCCTCCCAATCCACCTTCTTCCAGAACGTTGTTTCGGACAACCAAACCCGGTGTCATACCGCCCTGAACATCATCGTTAGGTAGTAGGAGATTCCTGACCGCCTGCGTGCCTACCAAATTGGGCTTGTCTTGAAGCGGATCGGTGAAGCTAAACGTATTTCCATTAAAGCTAAACTGGGAATAGATATCGCGGGGATCAAGCAGCCGCGCTGGGGCTTCGCTCCAAACGCCGTAATCGCGGGACTCGCGAATAAAGCTGTTTTGGATGATGATTTGCGCCTGTTCGCGGCGCGCGTTGCGGTCCGAGGAGCCTTCATGGAACTTAACGTTGACCGCCCCGTTGGGATTCGCAGCTACAAGCGACCTGAAATACGCGGTACCATGCAGATCGACCCGCGTATCGCGTCCAGTTGTGCCGGTCTGGATACCTCCGGAGCTAGCTGCGCGAATGCTGCCGGATATCTGCGACTGCACACCTGTAGAATTTACAGCATCGCGAATAGCTCGAGCGACCACAAAAGCAGGGTCGGTGCTAGCGAAGCGAACCGGCACGTTGCCCAAACCAACAACACCGTTGGTAGTGAATTCAAAGATAATGCTACGGCCGCCATCCGACAGTTGGAACATATCACCGTTCGTTAGGTCGCTTCCCGCAGGCGCGATTAACGTGATCTGTTCTGCCAAGCGGTCATTGGTATCAAACGACTTGGTCAGCGTCGGCGATCCAAACGAATTGGACTGGAAGAACTCGTCGCCCAGTCGAATTTCTAACTGGTAGTTGCCGGAGTTTACCGTGGTGGACGGTACATTCACGCCTACATACGTCGAGTTCGGTTCACCGGAACCCACACGCGAACCGTCGGCCAATTGAATCAATACATTGCGAATTTGTGTCCGCGATGGATCGTCATTGCGAGCACGGAAATCAATGTGTAGTTGGCTACGTCCAGCAAAGTTGCTGATGTCGAGAACTGCCGACTGTGGAGAGCCTGTAGTAAGCAATGTCACGTTGGCGGGACGGTTTTGATCGACAGTCGTAGCAATACGCGTCTCGATACCCGTAGTCTCATCGATGATGAAGACATCCATTTGGCCATTGAAGACTTCATAGTCAAATGCTACTTGGGGAGCATCGTTGAAGCTGTCGTAGGTGACCAACGAGAACTGGCGGGTCGCAGTAAAGCTGCCCGGGGCTCCCCTTACGAACGGCGGAACAGCCGCACCACTTGGCGCAAATATGTTGCCAAAGGCTAACAGTAGTGGCTCGTCTCCCACACCCACGATCTCGCCGCGTTCGGCAAAACCGACAATGATATTGTCCACTCGGTCGCTGGCAACATTGCTACGGACGATTACGGAAAGTCCATCTTGTCCCGCGAAATCTCTCGTCGTAACGCCGCCAGCAGTTGGTACGGCTTGGACAGCCGTCAATGGAATCTTCAAGGTGTTTGACCCGAGCGTCAATCGTTGCGACGCGGGCAAACCGGTACCAGCCAATGTGCTTGCGATCTTGAATTCAGCCCCCGACGAATCCTTGATGAAGACTTCGTAGCTGCCTAGTGCGGTGTAATCCAAATACAGCGCTGGTAGGTCGGCGGCCGCGTATTCACCGAGATTAAATGTCTTCGACGAAACAAGTTCACCTGTTGCACCAATATTCTGCCGAGGCAAGAAATTTTGCACGACAGGTGGATCAGCGGTGGTTACACCCGCGTTGAAAGACTCATCGACAATGCGACGAACCGAGGAAATGGGTTTAACCTCTGAAGGATTAATAATCCGAGTGCGGGGCTGATAGGCGGCCGAAGAAATGCCTACCAAGTAGTTGCCTTCGGGAAGCGCAATAGGGCCAATGTATGGGTCTTTCGTACCCACGGACCCGCGCGACAAATCTGCTACGTCGGATATCGAAAGTGGTCGCCCCTGGTCATCAGCAATATTGCTCGAGTCGCTGGAGTATATCAGTCGATATTGGGTACCGAATTGGGAAGGTTCTTCTTGGAAAATATTGAGTGAAGTATCGGGGCGGTTCAGTCCATCCGCATAGTCCAAATCGAATACGACCGAAGCATGTCCGCCAAACAGACCGCCGACCAGATCCTGCTGGTCGATCGAAAGCATATAAAAGTCTACGTCGCGATTGGAGCTGATGTTGCCAGCTACGCTAATCGCGCCTTTGGCCGTCTCCAGAATATTTCCGACATACTGTGGGCGGTTGCCAATCTGTCGATCGACATTGGCGAAGGTAAAGAAGTTGTTTGTCACGCCATTGCCCGTGGCTACGCCATTATTGGCGAACTGAGCACCTTGGCCAACCGCTTCGTCTTCCGCAGCTTCACCTATCAGCGGAGACTCTCCAGGTAGGCCACGTAAATGGACTCCATTCATTGCGTATCGAATGTCTGCATAATTGATCGTCGAGCCAGCCCACTCCTGAGCCTCCTGCAATCGGACTTGGAGCTGGTATGAGCCCGATGTCAAGCCTGCACCAGCCGCATCCACGTTGGTGCTCGAACTACGAATTCGTACGAAGAAAGTACTTGGATTTCCCGGCGAACCTGGCAAACGTACTCGCATGCCGGGGTCGAGCGGATTCGTGGTTCCATCTTCTTTCACGGCACCGCTGCTGGTCGTCCGTGTGCCGACCGTTCGTGTGGCAAGCGGATTAACCGCGCTGGGGTCAATCAATCCCGACACGAAGAGTAGCGCAGGATTGGTGGCTTCTGCGGTACTATTGTCGCTGCGAGCTAACAGGTTGCCATTAGCATCGAGCAACTCCAACACGAGGTCCAAGTTATTCAGCGTATTGTCGATGTCGAGCCAAACCTCCGCACCCGCTGTGCCGGTAAAGCTGTATACGTCGATGTCTTCACTCTGGCTCAAAACACCTTCAACCACAAAGCCGAGCTTGAGGTCCTCGTCGCCACCATTGAGCGAAGGGGCTAGATTTCCCAGCACCTGCGCGGTTGTCGTGCGACCATTCGCGCCTGGAGCTGCGGCGGTAAAGTCCTCGGTTTCAAGAATCTGGGCTACATTGCGGTCGTTGGAATATTGGTCCAACAGAATTCCACGCCAATCCGCGGCTTGTGGAATGGAACCGATACCGTCGTTGTTGGTATCGGTCTGCGGCCTACCGTCCGGCTGCAAGCCAGCACCGACGGTATCGTCGAACAAGCTGGTCAAGATGACGGGGAAACCAGGTTGCCCCAACAAATGCAGGGATCCGCCGACGCGATCTGTCGCCGAAGTGAGCTGTCCATTGGCAGTTAAACCCGCACCGATGTTACGGTTGAAATTCGAGCCATATCCGTCGAACTTAACTACCAAGGACTCGTTGGGCGCACTCTGCAAGCGCAAACCGCTTTCGTGTTGCACGTTGCCAACGAAAATTTCATTAAAGACGACGTGCACGATATCGGTATCATCCCACACGCTAGCCGTTGTCAGGACGTCTCCGGCTCGAATCTTTAGGCCATTGAGGTCGTTGTCCAACATACGATTATTGCGAATGAGCGGACCGCGGTTTGCTAAATAAGCTGGATTGCGATCGGCGGCTCCCGTCTGACGACCTGGATCTGGCATCAGATCATCGGTCATGCTATTGGAATCAATCGTAATTGCGCTGCCTGCGTTACCACGGAAGATGTTGTCGACGATGACTGGCTGAGTTCCACGCACAAAGATCGTTGCCTGCTCATTGCTCAAGCGGCCATTGCGAGTCCCTGGCCCCTGGCCACCAAAGCCATCTGCGTTGTTCTCGAATAGAGAGTTAGCGATGCGCGCCTCGCCCTGATGGACTTCAATCGTATTGAAAGCACGGAAAGTACTGTCGAGTTTGGTAACACCACCGCCGTAGGCAAATCGAGCGAAGTCGACGCTCAGCCGAGCGGTTGGTGCGACATAGATACCGCCCCAATCTCGCGGGGCAGGACCTGTTGTGCTGCCGTTGTTGTTGGTGTCAAACGTACCGCCAGCTCCAACGGTATCATCCAACTGACTAGTAAAGACGATGGGCTGTCCATCGGTGCCTTCCGCGATGATGTTCGCACCGAAGGTAGCTTCGATACGAGCTGCTTCCAATTTAAGTACAGTGCCTGGGTCGATCACTAGCGAGGCATTCAGACGTGGTCGCTTGACTCCAAAGCTCTCCGCAGAGAGCGTACCGCCGATCGTTGCTCCAGTATCGCTAAAGGCGGTGGTGGTGGAGTTACCAGCATCCAACAATTCGCCAACGAGTTGATAGGGTGAGGTTCCACCATTGCTGCTGCGGTAGATTCTGCGACCAACGTAACCCGTCAATGTCAATGGAAGATTTGTCAACACAGCCGTGCGGTTTGCACCGGCGATCGCGACCGCCGAGGTGGCATCTGAAGCCAAGCCCTCGCGCCCACCAGCATCCACCATCACAATGCGATAGGTGTAGGAACCAGCAGCAAGCGATCCACCTACAGTGGGGGTTAGCGCAACTGCGGAAATATTGGCTCGATCGCGAGACAATGTTCCACCAGCCGATTGCCCGATGTCGAGAAACGTCGATGTGGTTCGGTCTAAACCGGAAATCAAGTCATAAGGTCCCTTGCCAACCGCTTGGCTTCGGTACAACTTACGCTCAACAAAATCGCCGCTTGCGCTGGGCAATCCGGCAATCGAAATTGCCGTTTGGTTGGCCTGCAGGTTGATCGTTACGGATGCATCCGAAGGCACGCTTTCATAACCGTTGCGATCGACGTAGGTGACTTTATAATTATAGAGCCCAGGCAGCAATGTTCCGCCCACGCTAGGGCCCACCGAAACCAGGGCTATAGGTGGCGACGTGCTGTCGAGCAGCGGACCGCCCACGGTTCCATTGACGATCACATTGTCGGTAATGACGTGCACAATGTCGATGTCGTCAAAACGACCGGGTACCGTTAGGCCCAGAGTGTCCACGCGAATAAACAAGGCATTGATCGAATTGTTCAGCAGAGTATTGCGACGGATTTCAGGTCCAACACGGTCATAGTCGCTCGTAAATTCTCCGCTGAGTTGGAAACGCGGTTCGTTGAAATTCGTTTCTTGGAAGCTGTTGGGGGCAGCGCTCATCGCAGCGCTGGAGCTACGCGTGATTCGATTATCGGTGATCGTTGGGCGCGTATTGACCATCTGAATTGGATTGACGGTCTGCGGAATCGACTCGACTGTAACCGTTCCACCGCCGTAGCGAATATCCGCATGGTTCACATACTGTAGGAAGATGCCTTCATCTTCCAGGCTGTGTCGACCGGCCGCTGCATCGACGTCGCGGCGGAATGAAATACCGCCCCAGTTTCCGGCGGCGGGTACAGTTGTCGGCGAGTATGTATCAAAACCTATGGACTCATCGAGCCAAGAGGTGAAATAAACTCGACCCTCAGCACTGCTTCCGTTGGCCTGTCGCAGAGCGTTGCCATTGGAATCCAACAAGACGGGGGCACCGAGTACCTGCAAAGCGCCGTCGGAACGGTCAATGCTCAAGTTCGAGCTGCCAACTCCAATGCGAGCCCCACGCAGCTTGAATACGGCTCCTGCGTCGATCATCGTCGTTACGCCCTTGGGTACATCCATCGTAGCACCGTCGGAGAGCACCGAACCAGGAAGTAAGCCAGTTCCAATTTCATAAGCAAAGTTGTCGGCTTCCGTTGCCAAATTGCCATCAGAACCACCGTTGCCAACAATCCGTACGATATCTCCAGGATGCGATGCCGCAAAAGCATTGGGAACACCGCTCGCAGAAATATTATTGAATGGACGTAGAAGACTTCCATCCGCGTTGGGGCCAGCTGATTTGTCGACAAAAATTGTTTTGCCTGCCACATCGATGAGCTTCAGTGCGGAATCGATGACAATCGAGCGCTCGCCGACAAGTGTCAAATGCACACCGTTGGCGGTCGCGCCTACATTCAGTTGTGCACGGCTCTGAATGGCATTGGCAAGTGAATTCGCTAAATCGCCAGCAGTACTCGACGCGGTATAGGGAATAGCAATGCGACCCGCTGTAACGGTTGCATCAATACTGAACTCAAATACTTGAGTCGCACCCGACGCGCCCGTTACAGTCACGGTACGTCCTTCCAGGCCAGCAAACGCGCCCGCATTGAAGCTGATCGTGCGATTCAATGGCCGAGTCTGGAACCAGAAATCATAGGTGCCGCCGGCGAGACCATCTCCGTCGCCGTCAAAGCCTACTGCGACATCATTCGCAGCCGAACCAATCATGTCCTGGATCGTATCGGTGGTATCCACTGCCGCACGGAAGGTGACTCTCAGATCGTAGTTACCTTGAGACTGTCCACCGAACCCAGATCCTGGAATGGCAGCGTTGTAATTGGCATTGCCGCTGGCGCTAACGCCAAGATAGTAAACGCCTGAAGTGAGAGACTGACGCAAAACAGAGTCTTGGCTAAAATAATCATCGTTCTGCGATACGAGCTCAACACCACCGCCCGTGAGCGTCACCGGGTTCTGTGTCAGTACGTTGTTGCCAACTTTAGTGCTAGCCGAACCAACTGCTAATGTTACTCGAACCAGCGAGCTGGCCGCAGGCGAATTGTTGATCGCATCGATGATGTCTTGTACGGTACTCTCGTTACCAACGGTTGCGTTCAGGTCAATGCTGATTGCATTGGGAAACGCCACGATGATTGGTTTTGATGCATTGCCGCGATCGGTTTGCGTGAAAAAGACCTGAAGTTGATTGCCTTGCGCACCAGGCCGTACCGCTTCCAGTCGCAACGACAGTGGGACGCTGGCTCCAAAGGTTGTCGTTGCTGTAGCTTGTGTCTCGCGAAACAGTTCCAGATTCGTGTTCAGCGGGCTACTATTCGTCAAGCGTTGTGCGTAGGTTTCGGCCGTCAGCAAACCAACTTGATCACCGCCCCCAAAGTCGACTTCGAATCGATACAGATCGATATCGGACCCATCGGGACGATACAAATAGCGACCGTGAATAATGTCTTGATTGCCTGGAACAATCGGTTCGTATTGTTCATCGCTGGCCGTACGCTGCGCATCGTTTAGGTCGGTTAACACACTCAGCGCCGACAAGAATGTCGGATCGAGCCGCATGAGTGTTGTTTCCGGCAAATCCCCAGCGTGCTGCAAGCCGAGGGCCATCGCAACCGCGGCCGCCATCGTACGCGTATAGCTCGCGCCGTATTCTGTTCCCCAAGTGTTGGTTGCAGAGAGTACGACTAGAGAGTTCTGGAATGTGCGGTCTACACGCACTCCAAAGTTGCCCTCGTTGCGATAGGTAGTGCTGGCGATTGGCAGAATACTGTTCACTGGTCCAGCAGCTATGGTCAGGCCGAGATCGGAAGTTTCGACAAACTGCACGCCGATATACTTGGACCACAACGCTAGAACTTCGCGAGCTCGCGTCTTTTGGTCCGCGTTGATCGCGTTATTGAGCGGTGCTCCGGCAGCTGTCTGAGCATACGTCGGACGGAAATTGTAATAGATCGTCGTGATACCATCTGTTGCATCCGCGCCAAAACTTGGGTCGACATGATCCTCGAATCCACCGACAAGATTTTGTGCCAAATCCCGATGTGCCGCATCGTCGCTCGAGCCTGGCAAATCTAGAGAAAACGATTCGGGGTCAATCGACGAGGATAGAATCAAACTTGTCAGCGACTGCGCGCCGGAACCAATCACACCCAGATTGGTAGCCGTGTCAAACGAACTGCCCAAGCCGACGAGCTTAACCGGTGAAAAAGCCAGGTTGGCGTTGCCGACAATCGTGCTGGCAACACTCCCAGGCTCAAAGCTGGTGCTGAACAAATTCGAAGAAGCCGTTGAATTCTGCAGCAAGTCCAGCAGATCCTGCGCGGTCAAATCCGCGCGACCCAGATCGACGGTGACTAAGTTGCCCGCGGCTGTAACAGACGGAGTGCCGCTGAGCGAATTTACAAAGACTACTTGAATTCCGTTGGCAACTTCACCAATCTGCCGAGAAGTCAATCGCAGTTTTACTGCTCCACCAGTATTCAGATCGGTTATCGCATTGGCAGTGCCTTCGCTGTGCGTCGGTGTAGCGGGCGTTGTCTCGCGCGTACCAATTCGCAAACGGTAGGTAGCTGGTCCAGCATTGCTTCCCAGCAAATCGTTGATGTCCGTTGCAAACCGCAACGTCGCCGTGTTCGCCGCCGCGTTGTACTTGACCGATGTGGGCAAAATGGTCGTATCGTCGGTGTTACGAACCGTGTCCTGCGTAAAGATCAACTGGTAAAACTCGGGATTCTCCACCGACCGACTAGTAGGCTGGCCAGCGGAGTTATTTTCCACTAGGAGTTTGTCAGAGTCAAAGTAGACAACAATCGTGTCGCGCTGCTGCTGCAATTGGCCGTTGACCCGAACCACCGGCTGCGGCACGACGGCTGTTACCTGAGGGCCCAAATCCAATCGGAAATCGACAGTGTCCTTGCGAGTTCCAGAAGCGGATGGAACAAAAAGTTCACCAAGTCCACTCGTCGCTGTGTTGCGTAGACCTACTACACCCGCTACAGGATCGTCGAAACCAAAAATTTCGATGCGATAGTTGTCATCTTTTAGGTTTTCAGCAAATCGGAATGTAACTTCATTCTCATTTGGGCTCTCGCCAACCAAGATCGCGCCGGGTTGCAAAACGGTATCGTTCGTGCGATTCACTGGGATTGGCGAATAAGTACTCGGTGTCGCCAGTCCAAGCGCGGCAGTGCCCAGCCCACCGTTTAACTGCGCTGTCAGTTTACCGGCCAGTTGCGAAGAACCATTGATTGCGGCGATCAATGCATTCGCGGTGGTTGGTCCGCCCGGATTCGTATTCAAAGTAATCGCCACATTAAAGCCTGTGACGGCAATGGTCGGCGGCGTGTTTGCTGCGGCAACGGCGTGACTGACTTGAATCGTCCACGCTTGGCCGGGAACAACGGCACTCAATTGAATGTTCGCACCGCCGTTGCTTCCAAAGTCGCTTTGGGCGGTGTTTACGCCAAATGTTCCATCGCTGCCCGCACTGGTAATGCGAATACCGCTCAGAGTCGATGAGTCAATCACTTGGCTATCATCGAAGCGGAAGACGAGCTCGCGCGGAGCTTCTGTTCGCACTTCGCCGTTGGCCAGCAAGTCGCTGCTATTCGGCTGGATACCGATTAACTGCGGACCTACCGCTAAAAGCTGACGTTGCTCCAGATGCTCCATGAGCATCCGACGCAAACGGGCTTTGGCTTGCGAACGCAAATCCAATGCATCTGAGAGTTTAGAACGAAGTGAACTTGCCGACTGACACTTACGGATGGCCATTAACCAACCCTTAAAGCTTGCAGGTGAGCTTCAGCACAAAACACCCCAAAGGGGTGTCGGCGTGATACGGACGCCTAAATTGTTACCAACGTGGCCCGAAGAACCTTCTAGTGGAACCACTTTCTTGACGAGCGATCCTGGAACGAATGGCATGCTGCCGAAGCGCTATCCGACCCCAGAAAGACATGAGGATCGATTATAATTGCGGCCCGATGGGTTGCAAATTTCAACGGGTGGTAAGCATCCTAAATGCCCCACCCATCGTAAATTGACACAGCCTAGAGGCAAATTACAGGGGTTGTAGCGATTCGAAGTAGGTCGTTCTCGTAGTTTGAGACCTTCAAACGAAAGATCTCCCGTCGACCTTTGGACGTACCGAAGCCGCGAAAGTTCCTCAAATGGCCTATGCGACCTAACCAGCGTTTCGGTCGAAACCTTAGGATAGCTCTTTTGGTGATTCTATTTTTCCATTGGGGCTATCTGGTAAGCGCGGGAGCGGAAGAGGAAATCCGTCAAATTACCCTCGTGCGGCTGCAGCCAATTAAGTCGATTGGTGGGAATTGGCCCAATGTTTAACCGGTCGACATCCGTACTCTCAGTCAACTCAGAAATTAACTTTTCATCGCGTGTCAGCGCCGTACAGACCAGCGTAGGGCCAATCTTCTTCAAGAACTGAGCTTGCGTACATTTGACGACGGTTGTGAAAGGGAACATGTACTCTTTCGCTGCCACCGCGCGGTCTGGGCTATCGGCGTGCAGGATCACCGGCCGCAAATAGGCACAACGTTCCTTTTCGATCAGCCGCTGGCCGAAAGCGGCCGTCGCATGCGTCACGCCCGATTCGGCGATGTCCTGCTGAACCATGCCCCAGGTACCCGTCGCCATCTTGGGATTGGTGAAAGCTGCTAGTCCAGCTTTGGGGTCTTGGGGGGGCAGCACGTCGACAGGGCCGAGCCGCTCGGCCAGCGCCTGGGCAATCGCTTCCGTGTGGCGCGAAGCCCAAATGCCGGAACAATTAATACAGCTGCGGCCACTATTGGAAAAAATACTCTCTACCATCAGGTCTAAATAATCTTCCCATTGGTCAACCACGTCATCGCCCAGCAAGATTTTCGTGAAGCCTGGACCATGCGGTTGCACTCGAGGGTCGCCGGCATACTGTTCGACGGTCTGAGCGCTGCCGAAAATCATCGAACGACGGCAGCGCGTTAGCAGTGCACTGCCCACATCGTGTCCGCCGGGATACAGCGCAAATGCCTCAGCTGGGATGCCAGCTTCGATAAACGCAGCGATCATACGATAGGGAGTCCAGGGCTCCTGGCTACCTGGTTTCAGCAACAAACCGATCTGCAGCGCCACCGCAGGCAACCACAGCGTGTGAACTCCCGGGGAATTGTTGGGCAATACCGCGCCCAGCACCGGCGATTGAACTTGGTAGCTGACTGTGACTCCGCGCCCCTCTTCACCATGACCGCGTGTAAAGATATCTAGATCGAGCCCTCGTGTTAAGGCATCGAGAATCTGTTGCATATTGGCGAGGACAAAGGAGTTCTTCTTCATGTTCGATAGACACATGTGCTCCGGCAGACCAGTGCTGGCGGACTGTTGGTGGATGAATTCGTTCACCGATTGAGTGCCATCGCCCATGGGCAAGACTGCCGATTCAAACAACTCGGCTGCCTTGCGGCATCGCTCTAGCAGCTCGCGACTGGGGATCTCGCGCAACACGGCCCGGGCCCTGGGAGCATGTTTCATGTCCAACTGTAGCATTCCGCCGTTGACTTGCGAAATACTCGCGATTGGCTCGCCCGTGTCGAAGTGAACGACTTCCTGAGTTTCCAGCGATTGATAGGGTTTTCCCCAACGCAATGCAGAAAGTTTCAGCACGAAAATATCTCCAATTAAGAAGTTGTACACAGCTGCGTTGGGAGATCGTGCCAGCACGATCTCCGCTGTCCGCTTGCGGCCAATGAGGGCTTGTTAATAGACGCCAACAGTTGTCTGTGAAGCAATTGCATGATAGGGCCGGACACCACTGACCCCGTCCCACGGATACTTGACATAAGGGGGTTCTCGCTCACCTTCGTCGCGTTCAAGAAACCCGGGTACGAAGAATTCCTTCGTCATCGTGTAGAGCTTGACCCGCCCCGTTCCGCCCATGGGCACGACTTGTGTATGGTCGTCAAAATCAACAACTTCGACGACCGCCCGCGGCTGGGGGGCGTAATAGGAGATCTTGTATTCATCTGCCGAAGTAACTGGCTTGCTGCAGGCCAATCCCATGAGCGTGTTGCCGTAGGTGGGCGTCATATAAACCCCGCTCTCTTCAACTGGACCACCGAGCAATTCTTCAACACAGAAACGAGTCCACTGCGGAGTAAACTCTGTCCCACCCGAGAAAATGCCTGTAATGCCGATCTCCTGAATGCTCGTTCCTTTCTCAGCCAAACCGTAGGCCAACGATTCCAGCAGTTTGGGCGTGGTGAACATGCACTTAATATCATGACCGGCAGTCAAAATCGTAATGGCTTGGTCGATACAGTGCTTCTTGTATTCTTCTAGGTGATCCATCCAGCCTTTTTTGATCAGTTTCACAACCCATCGTGGGTCGAGATCAATACAGAAAGAAATGCCGCCGCGAAACTGGCACAAATGCTCCACAGCCAAACGCAATCGCCTCGGTCCGGATGGACCGAGCATCAGCCAATTGGAGCCGCGCGGAAAATATTGGTCGGGCAACGTGTCGCTAAACATCTCGTAGTCGATACGGAAATCGTCGATTACCACGCGACTTTTGGGCACGCCCGTAGTACCGCCAGTTTCAAAGACGTAGGTCGGTCTTCCTTCCAGCCCTTTGGGAACCCATCGTCGTACCGGTCCCCCCCGCAGCCAATCGTCTTCGAACAAAGGAAATTTCTTTAGGTCCTCAAACGCTTTGACTTCGGTCAGCGGATCAAAACCAAGCTCGGATTTTTTCTGCAACCAGAACGGTGATCCCGTCGACTCATGGAAGTGCCATTGAACCATTTCGTAGGTTTGAGCATCCAAGCGGTCTTTCGCTTGTTGAGCATCCATAGGAACCGCTGCGGCAGTCATTTTCTATTCTCATTGTGGAGGTTTGAGGTGGGAATCGTTCCGAGCATAACCGAGGATTCAAAAGCCGACAACAATAGCGCGGCTCTCGCAGAGAATATAGTTGGCAGGGCAAGAACCTGTTGCCCATCCGCCTGCGCACGGAAAGTTTCTGGATTAGCGCAGCCAAATGCGATTTGAAATGCGATGTGTCGATCTCGGTAGGACTCAAGCCATTGGCACGACCGGCGGGCAACTGCCAATAGGGCATAATTGCCAAACATTAAGACGGCGGTTATGTTAGCCTCCACTAAGAGGCTTGTATGGCAGCGAAAAACAGAAGAGTGAGTCGTCCAACCGTCGCTTCACGGCTTTCAAATAGGCAAGTCTACTGGATAGCAGCCGCCTTTCTGGTAAGCGGTGTACCCGCCCTGATATACCAGACGGTGTGGCAACGATTGCTGGTGCTACATAGTGGCGTAGGAACGACCTCCGTGGCCATTATCGTTTCGATGTACATGATCGGCTTGGGTATCGGCAGCTTGGGCGCAGCCAACCTGAGCAAGCGCGTGAGCCCCAATAACGCACTTTATTACTTTGCGGGTCTTGAGCTTTTTGTCGCGATGTACGCCCTGGCAAGTCCAGCTCTGCTTTACGATGTGTTGTATGTGCGCTTCGGTGGGCTGTATGCCAATGGTTGGCTAGCTGCCTTGCTGCACTTTGCCGCTGCCCACCTGTGCGATGGGGGCGACATTGCCATTCATGACGCGCGCCTTCGTGCGCGAGCAAGCCATCGTTTCCAAGCACATTAGCCTGCTGTACGGGCTCAACACGCTCGGGGCTGCGTTTGGCGCCATCGTATCGCCATGGATTTTGATGCCCTATTTGGGCATAAAAGGAGCGATCTCCTTCGCGGCAGTTATCAACCTGAGCGTTGCCCTGACCGCTATTGCGATCCGTCGCCAACAGGAAACTTCTACGTATGCAGCGCGATCGGCTCCGATGCAGCCACAGGCCGCCCATACCGTCCAGTTGTCTGGCGTTTCCTCAAGGCCAGCGTCCTTGTTGTTGTGGTTCGCACTTTATTCCATCAGCGGATTATGCGCAGTAGCTCGGGCTTTTTGGTCGAACCGCATACGAAACCCTTTGCGTGCCTTTTTGCTTTGTCAGTGTGGAGCGCTGGCCAGCTCGGCGGCAGTCCTGGCATTGGTTCAGTTTGCTCCGCTTGGCGTCTTCACAATGAGTGTTTGGCACTATTGGGGAGAACACATGCCGCATCGCCCCTCGTGGTCTGAGCCTGCTTGGTCGCTAGTACTTTATTGCTGGTTGCCAATGCTGTTCATGGGGCTACCGACAGCATTGATGGGATTGAGTTTCAGCGCTATGCAGCGCGCCGTTCAGGAGAATATAGAACAATCCAGCTACCGCGTCGGACTGCTACAGTTTGGTAATATCTTGGGGTGCACCTTAGGTAGCCTGCTGGTCGGACTATGGCTGATTGAAGCGCTGGGAACCGTGAACTGCATCAGGTTTATCCTTGGTGCTGGTATAGGTATGGGCCTGTTGGGAATCGTCATTACTAATTATCGAAAGCTGTTCATCGCGGTTTCTATTTGCATGACTTTGTTGATGTGGGGCATGCCCAGCAATAGACAATTCTGGCAGGCGTTGCATGGACAAGCCGCTGGTGCTCGCTTTTTCTATGAAGAGAACCTGACTGGCGTGGCGGCTTTGACCCACGACCGGTCGGAAGGGCGTTGGACCCTATTGGCGAGTGGGAAAGGGCAAAGCTCGATTCCATTCGGTCTTGTCCATAGCAAGTTGGGCGCTCTGCCAGTTGCGCTGCACGCAAATCCTCAAGCGATCGCTATCGTAGGCCTGGGGTCGGGCGGAACTGCCTGGTCGGCTCTCAGCCAAACCGAGGTCCAAGATGTACGAGTATTCGAAATCTGTTCGGCGGAAGAATCGGTGCTTCGCGCATTTGCACTTACACCGGAAGGGGCTCAGGTCGACGAGTTTCTGCGAGACACAAGGCTATCAATCGATAGTCGCGATGCGCGTTTTGTATTAATGACCCAATCGACGCAGTACGACATTATTGAGGCAGACGCCATCCTGCCCCACGGGGCCTTCGCTGGCTATGTGTACTCCAAAGAGTTCTTCCAGCTCTGCTCGCGTCGCTTAAAATCCGGCGGATTGATGTGTTCATGGGCACCAACTCCAGCCAGTTTCGCGACCTTTCGCGAAGTTTTCCCATACGTGATCGAGCTTGACGGCGGTGGTGTGCTGGTTGGTTCTCAGCAAATGATTCCCATGGATCAAGAGCGATGGCGCAATAGAATTCGTGCTCGTGCCGAGTACCTTGGACAAGCAGTCGTCGACGATTGTATTGGAGCGATCGATCGCTCGCTTGTTCGCGATCTGGACCTCAGCCAATTCCCCACCAACACCGACCTGATTCCCTTCGACGAATTCAACTGATTTCCCTAGCACGACACAAGGAACGCAAAGGCCTGCGTGGACGAAAAAGCACCAAGCCTATTTTTCGAGTGCCTGCTCCTTGCCTTCCAATGCTGGGCTCTCAACCGCCGGTTTTTCAACTGCCGTTTGCTGGTTTTCTCGCTTCTTGTTTTCTTGCTCGATCAATTCTGAAAGATTTTGCAGTTCCAACAGTTCGCGGCTGATCGCTGCGAGCTGACCGGCACCCATTCCAGGTCGCGGATCATCAGCTCGCGTTCTCGGTTTAGTTGTTCGATCCTGCGGATACTGCTGGCTGAGTCTCGCATCTTGGCTAGAAACGCCTCGGCGACCTCAAGCTTGGCAGCAATGGGTTTTTGCTCAACGTCAAAGTCTACTTCAGACTTCTTCCTCGCAAATTCCAGCAGCAATCTAAGTTGGTACTCAACACCAAGTTGGATTTTGCGGTCGGCCAAGAGAGAATTGCGATTCAGGAAAAGTCTCAACCGCCCGCAGACGATCGGCGTATTGAACAGTGCGGATGTCCACTGATCGAACAATTGAGAGACTGGGATCGTCGGCTTCAAATCCCCGATTGTGATTCTCGCTTCCGAAATTGTGGCACCAACGTAAATAGATGCTGACGGATTTCAGCAAAACAAAAATCCGCAGGAGATACTCCTGCGGATTCTGTCTGCTTCAATTTTTCAACAATGTCTTACTTGAATGGCGTGGCGAGATTAACGTTGAACCCGCTATCGTCATCGTTGTCAGCAATCGCGGCAACGCCAAGAGCAAGACCCGCAACTCCCAACAGTCCGCCGATGCCACCGAATCCACCACCACCGCCGCCGCCGCCGTAGCCACCTGAGAAGCCACCCGAGTATCCGCTACCACACACTGGAGCGGCTCCACATCCGCAAGCATCCGTTGGTACACCACAAGGATCAACAACAGCAACTTCTTCAATAATGGTTGGAACTGGAGGAGCACAGCAAGTGATTTCAGGCTGCTGAATCATTTCGCAGCACAGGCAATCGGAAGCCATACCAACTTGAGTGGAAACCATGCGAACCAGGCCTGCTTTCGACGCAACAGGCTCGTTCGACGCAACAGCTTCGAATGCTAGAACTGCGAAGCCATCGTTCCCGGTGACGAACAAATCATATACACCTGGCTTGACGTTCTTGATTTCGTAATAACCGTCTTTGTTCACCGCTGTTTTCGCAACCACTTTGCCAGACTGAACGATTTGAGCGACCGTACCGGACAGATCCTGCTCAGCAAAGGTCCATCCTGGACGCGAAACGCGACCGACCAAAGTACCTTCGCGAAGAACGACTTTGTGCGAATTATTAAACTGTCGCTCTGCGGCAATCGGATCCTTCTCGTAATCTCGATAATATACGTCTGCACCGGATTGCAAATCGGCAGGAACCAAATCTGCTGCCAGCAACTGAGTTGCTACTTGCTCAGGGATGACACTCGCATAGATTTCCAAGTCGGATGTCAGGTGCGATGCGTCGGATGGCAGCACATGCAGCGCGTAAGCAGCAAATGTGTATTCGCCGCGACACTGAATTGCATAGGTGCCTGGCTTCAAGCCATTCAACTCAAATGCACCGCCCACGTCGGTCTTGGTCTCCAGCACGACTTTGCCGTCGCGTGACACAACCACATTGGCGCCGATTCGACCTTCGGTTTGACCGGCTTCGCCGAGTACCATCAACTTACCAGCAACTGCGCCTTTGGCGTCAAGGCGAACCCATTCGCGCTGATGCAAGAAGTTGATGTGGTCCGATTTGGTATTGATTTGTTCAACGACAGAACTCAGCTCTTGTGCAAATGCAGCATTGCAGCTGATAGCAACGAGCAGCAGTGTAGCAAGCTTCCTCATGAGGTAATTCCCAGGACACGTGTTGTTAAAACAGGCAGACTGCGGAACATATTACTCTGATTTGGACCCGGAGTCAACAAATTGTTTCACTATTTTGTCAGGTACAGGCAAATAGTTCTTCACTGCCTAGCGAAAGGGCGTAGCAAATCCAACGTTGAATCCGTCATTGCGGTTCCGATCGTCATCGTCATCGTCGTCTAGAAGGGCAGCCACTCCGACGGCTAGCCCAGCAGCGCCAAGCAATCCACCCGCGAGCGAACCAAACCCTCCAGCTCCGCCTCCGCCATAACCCCCTCCTCCAGAGAAGCCTCCTCCGCGAAACCCGGCCGAAGGCGAAAATCCGCAGCACATCGGAGCTGGCGGAGCAGCCGCTAACAGGGGGGCTTGTTCCTCGACGATCACCGGCGGCAAAGGAGTTCCGCAGCCCACGGCTGGCACTACGAGAGTGTCGGCGACGCAGACATCCTGCATAGCCGCCGCCACAAACCGCTGTTCCAAAGAGGGTGTTTCAGCCAATTGTTGACGATCTACTGCCTCGAATCCAAGGATTGCATAAGCGGATCCGCCAAGGACTATGTCAATCGCTCCAGGTGCAGTTACGGGAAAAGAAAACATTCCAGAACTGTCCACTGGCGCTGTGGCTTCCAGGCTACCGGCCCGGAAGACTTTGATTACGTGTGCTTCCGGAATGTTGCGCGAATCAGAGAATGCTACTTGACCAAAGATGCGTCCATCCCGGATGGCAACGCGCTGGCTTTGAGTTCCAGGCACCATTGTGGCTATGACATCTTCGAACTTCGGTGCACCGATACCTTCCTCTTGGGGGGCCCACATGCCTTTCAAGACTTCATCCACTGCATTTCGGGGCATCGAGGAGGCAAAAACTTGCATGGCGGTTGGTGTACTGGTGCCCGATACAGCTTCGAATGACACTATTCCAAAACTGTCAGCCGTCTCCGAAGCGATTTCGTAGACACCTTCACTCAAACCGCCTAGCGTAAACTCTCCTTCAGCATTGGATTGGGTCGTTGATAACACAGCGAGATTTTGAGAAAGCGTGATCTTAGCGTTTGCCTGCGGCACCAATTCGCCCGCGGGTCCAAGCACCACAGCTCGACCCTTAAGGCTGCCGTCAACTTGAAGTACAGCCCAACCACTATGAAATGCATTTTCGGTAGACTGGGAAGCCGAAGGGGTTGGTATGGGCACAACCTCGGTCTGAGCAAAAATTGTCGAACCCAAGAAAATAAAAGAATGCACCGCAAAAAAGAGTGTTTTCAACATCGCTACGCACCTCCAAGTTGACGTTTTCCGCTGAAAAATTGCTTGTACCCGAAAAATCGGAAATACCCGATCGATCTTACCGGTCTAACGCAAAAGCGTCAACTAATTGGGAGATATAGTCTTGTCCAAAGAGGGGGGTGCGGGCCGCCAACAAGCAACGCGCAGTTGAAGCAGAGTTGTTGCAACGACCTGATTGTAGTCGGCATCACGCAGATTAGCATGGCACCTGAGATTGCGCCTCAACTGCGCGATGCTTGTTGCGAACTACGGCGAGTATCGTTCTCAGGGTTGGCGCTTTTGAAATATATCGGAGACCTTACCCAGGCTGACCGGTGGCTTTTCCTTTGCGTCTACAGGGAAGTCCTTACCTTGAATACGATTTCCCATGGCTGTTACGCGCTGGCTGCTATCCGCTTTCAAATAGCCCATAAGCTTATCGACAGAGATTTGTACCACACCATTCTGCCGCGCTTCTGCCAAAAATTTTTCATAATTCGCTTGTTTGGCCAATGAATTCGCGTCATTCTCCTTGGGAACACCCAAATCGCTGCCAAGTACGATGAACCCTGTGTTTGGGGTCATGCCCGGCAAACCAGGAACTTTGTTTCCTTTGGAATCCATTTCTGCATCGATCTTGCCGCCGCTACGGCGGATCAGCTCCCTGACATCGTTAACGTCGTCCTTGTAGTCTCCATTGATATCCATTTCGCCGACCAGTGCAAACCCTACGGTGCGGCCTGGACGCCAAGCGGGCGAGAAGATTTTGTCTTCCTTTAAAATTGGTCGCGTTGTGCTGTAGTCAGTTACCCGGGCTTGGCTGAGGTGGGGATGGTCCTCGATAACCCGCGTTACAACCAAATGTGCTTTGTCCTTGGCATCGCTCGCATTGACCGACGATTCATCGATGACGGTAAACGCCGTTCCCTCCCGCAATCCGTCGTCCCTTCCCAAATCGATCCAGACTACGGTTCCTCCGTTTGACGTGTTGACAATTTTGCCTTGTGGGCTGGAGAAGTCCAAATTCTTGAACTCGTTCAATTCATCCATCTGCTTGCTAACCGTCTCCGTCAGCGTGCCTTTTTCAGCGCTCAGCTTCTCATTTTCTTTTCGGAGTGTAGCCAGCTGTGTATCAAAGAATGCCTTGTATTTGTCATAGTTGTCGAAGGCTTCTTTCTTTTCGTTATTCAAGGCTTCAATCGCCAATTTGTGTTGGTCTCGCGTCGCGGCCAAATCGGCTTCCGCCTTCTTTTGAGCGGCTTCAGCGTCTTGCCTGGCTTTTGTTTCTCTTTGCAGAGTCGCTGTTTTTTCAGCCAAAAGCTGTGCTTCTAGCTTACGCGCTTTGTCGATGTCTTCATTTCTCGCACGAATTGTTTCGAGCAAGTATTTTGGCAGTTTGATTAGATTCTTTTCGCTAGGTGCGACGTTCGCTGCGAACAAGTTCATTTGTTCGGCAAACTCCTTCTCCACTGGGCCCAACAACGGATCTGCAGCAAATCGAGCTGCTGCCTCGTTCAGTTCGTCCTGGGTACCTCCCTCGCCCTGTCCAACCATCGTCAGCAGGCGAGCTCTTTGGGCCTCGGCCGTCTGAAACTCAGTCTGTGCGGTGGTCAACTGGGTTGCCTGTGCATCGTACTTTTTGGACAAATCGCTGTAGCTACGCCACAGAAAGAACATACCTAAAAGCAGGCCGACAGAAATAAACGACATCGTGATGACATAGGCTTGCCATGCAAAAAGATTCCTGTCGCGAACTGCCATGTTTTAGAATCCGGGAAAAGAGTTCGTCGGAAAAGTCAAGATTCACCCTGCCGACGATCGCGCCTCGAGTGAATCCTACATAAAAGTGGACTGTTTAGCAGTCTCAGTGTATTTGCCCAGATTCCCCGCGTCAAACTTTTCGCAGCAGCATCAACAGAACTGCTTGATTTAGTTACCAAAACCATGGTAAGTTCGGCACCGAGGCACTCGATTAGCGCACAGCCGACCAACCGACGGAGGTAGCACGACCATACACGCGAATTGACCTACTTCCTTTGGGTTGTTGGTTGGCGCGTGTGTCTGGGTAGCCCCACGAGCCGACGAGGTAACACGGCGGCAGTCACAAGTAGGGCACACAGCCAGGAGAGTGGGTAGCCGGCGCTTTGCACTAAGCCCCACCGCGCGTCAACTTGGGGCTCAGCCAGAATAGCTTCGGCGGCACTTCGTGTTGAGCATCGAATCAACCTTCCCGATCCGTCGATATGCGCGGATAGGCCGGTATTGGCAGCGACAAGTAGGGGGCGGCGATTTTCTACGGCGCACAGCATGGAACAAGCTAAATGGTGGTCCAGCATGGTGGAGCCGCGAAACCAACTGTCGTTGGTCACATTGATCAATACGTCGGGTGGACTGCCAGCCGAACTCAACGTACGAACCTGCCACTGGAGCAACCGCGGCATCATGCTCTCGAAGCAAATGCTGGGTGACACCCGAACCTGGTTCAGCTGAAAACTTTTTACTTCGGTGCCAGCATCGATGCCCGGTAAACCGACTAAATCTCGAAGCCACTGCAAAAGTGGTCCTAGCGGAATGTACTCGCCAAACATGACCAAATGCATCTTGCCGTAGCGATCCAACAATTCACCATCCGGTCCAATGAACATAGCCGAATTGAATTGTTGCGAACCGTCCGATCGGTAAACGACAGTATCCGAACCCATTAGCAAATAGGGAAATGCTTGGCTCGAGCTGTCATTCGCAATGCGGACCGCGGAGATCACTCGCCGCGCTTTGTCGCGAAACGCTTCTTGCATCTGGCTTACGATTTGAAGTAGGTAGGTTTTATCGACGTTTCTACGTTTTAGTTCGTCGGAAACGTCGCCAGTCAATTGGGCTTCATACCACGGTTCCCCAGCGGTAAACGTCGACTCGGGCCAAACTACTAAGTCGATCGGCGCATGCGCGGCGGCGGACGACCGCGTCAGTTCGAGGTAGCGATTCCACGCCGAGGTCGTGCTTTCTGGCGTATTTCCATCAAAAACCGATGGCGTGTTTTCTTGAACCAACAGCACTCTGAGCAAAGGTGGCGATTGGGCGAGGTTCCGGTCGGCTTCGGCCAAACGCCACCATCCGTATGCAAGTGTTGCACCCACTAACATGCCGGCCCACAGCGCTCCGCTCCAACTCCAACTGGGCTGTGCTCGATTATTCCAATGCTGTGCCGTTCGTAGAATCGCAGCGGCGACCGTCACTATTAAGAAGCTGATCCCGCCTCCGCCAAGTTGATCGGCAATTTGGATGACCAACGGAAAATGAGCCTGGGTGTGGGCCAATGTATTGGCTGCGTAGCCCGTGAGTATATAGCTGCGGATCAGTTCTAGGCCCAGCCAGGCAACGGGTGCGGCGATTTCCAGGGGCCACCGCCAGCTCCAGCGCAGAACGCGTGCTACCGCGACGAAAACTGGAAAGTACACAGCCAAGTACAGCGATAGCGCGAGCCAACCGAAAATCAGTGGCCAGAAAGCGAGACGAATGCCATGCAGCACGGCCAGCCAGAACAGACATCCGGCCAGCCAGAGCGAGACATAACCACCCCGTCCGACTGGCTGTTCCCGCTCGACGGATACAAGCAAGCCGATGGGCGCAACCCAAGCCAACCACCCCCAGCCCAACGGTGGGAACGCGGCCCAGAGTCCAATCGCGGCGGCCATGGCTGGAAGCAACACGCCAGATTTCAAGCTTTGAACTTTGCGAGCACTCGCGACTGTCGCTGTGGGTCTCCGGGCTGTGTTGGACTTCCGTGTCATTTGTGCAATCCGCTCGTCTTTTCGAACAAAGGAACTGTCGGTGTCAACTGCGCGATTCAAATGTATCCTGCAAACCAGCCGTATGGCTATCGGACCGTTTGCGCGCGGCAATCCACCCGAGCCTACCAATCGAGCGGTTTATGCCAAGCGTTAAAGAGCTCGCTCCACGCGATGTGGACCAAAGACGCCCCCTGAGCCTGGACTACGACGTGCTGACTATTGGAAACCTGCCCCAGGCGAGTGAGTGCAGCGTTTGAGAACAACTGTGTGAACTCCAGCTCTCGGTCAGCATCGACTTCGATCAAAAAGCGGCTATTGCTTTCAGAGAACAGGAATTCACTGGCACTCAATCCATTCACCTGAGTTGATTGCGTGATATCAATCTCAACGCCCGTTTGTCCAGCAAAGGACATCTCGGCAAGCGCGACGAGCAGTCCACCTTCGCTCAGGTCATGGCAGGCGCGAACTGTTCCCGCCTGAATGGCAGCATGCACGCTCTCGAAGATTGTTTTTGCCGCGGCCAATTCAACTTGCGGAACGCGTCCACCGCTTAACCCCAGCACTTGGAACAAATGCGAGCCGCCGAGTTCGCGTTTTGTTGCACCGACTAAGTACAGCGGATTCCCAGCCTCTTTTAAATCCATGGTGACACACCGCGCCACATCGGCCACTTGCCCCATCGCGCTGATCAATAACGAAGGAGGAATAGCAATTGTCTGGCGTGTGCCCTGAGCATCCACCCAGGTGAATTCATTGTTCAGGCTGTCCTTACCACTGATGAAAGGTGTTTTCCAAGCTATCGCCACATCGTGGCATGCCAAGGCCGCACGGACCAGCGAGCCGAGGGTTTCGGGGCGATCGGTATTGCCCCAACAGAAGTTGTCGAGGATGGCCAGTCGCGCTGGATCGGCACCGACGGCTACTGCATTGCGGACGGCTTCGTCGATAGCGCTGGCTGCCATGTGATAGGGATCGAGGTCGCCGTAGGCTGGGTTCATACCGCAACTGATCACTACGCCGCGGCGACTATCCAGACGGGGGCGAACGACGGCAGCATCGCCAGGTCCATTGCAGGCGGGACCAACGAGCGGTTTGATCGCGCTACCGGCTTGTACCTCATGGTCATATTGACGAATGATCCAATGCTTACTGGCCACATTGAGCGAGCCGAGGATTCCGGTCAGCGCGGATTCAGTTCGGTTGCGATCCAATTCTGGAATCGGCGTATCATGCACTGGAGGAGCGGTGAAAGTCGCGTTGCGCACTACAGGCGGTCGACCATCGTGTAGAAATTCCATCGACAACAAGCCAACTTGTTGTCCTTCGTACATGAGCCGTAGTTGCCCGGTGGGTACAAACTGTCCAATGACCGATACCTCCACTCCTTCTGCCTGGCAGATCTCTTTCATCCGCTCTAGCTTGGCTGGCGGCACGGCGAAGACCATCCGCTCCTGGGCTTCGCTAATCCAGATCTCGGTGTAACTCAGACCCTCGTACTTGAGCGGTGCACGCTCTAGCCATACCTCCGCGCCGATCGACTCCCCCATTTCCCCAACAGCGCTGCTGAAACCACCGGCACCGCAATCGGTGACGGCGCTGTAGAGTCCCTCGTCCCGAGCTTGAATCAATACATCGAGGACCATTTTCTCGGTTACGGCATTTCCAATTTGCACAGCGCCGCCTGAGATCGATTCGCTTTCGCTGGTCAGCTCGGCGCTACTAAAAGTGGCACCATGAATACCATCGCGCCCTGTGCGTCCGCCGATCGAGACAATCCAATCGCCTTCTCGAGGAAACTTCTCGACTCGATCTACAGGCAACAATCCAGCATTTCCACAGTACACCAATGGATTGCCAAGGTAGCGGCGGTCGAAATAGACGGCTCCATTGACGGTTGGAATCCCCATGCGATTTCCGTAATCGCGGACGCCGCTGACGACGCCTTTCATGACTCGGCGGGGGTGAAGTACACCGGGCGGCAGTGTACTGGCGTCCATGTCCGGAGGTGCGAAACAAAAGATATCCGTGTTACAGAATGGTTTCGCTCCCAAGCCGGTACCCATCGGGTCGCGAATGACGCCACCGATGCCCGTATTGGCACCGCCGTAGGGTTCAATGGCACTCGGGTGATTGTGCGTTTCGACTTTGAAAACAACGTGATAATCATCGTCAAACTTGACGATGCCAGCGTTGTCGGAGAAAACCTTCACGCACCAATCGTCGGCACCCAGTTCGGCGCGAATCGTTTGAGTCGCTTGGAAGATGGTTTCCTTAAGCATATTTTGAAACTGACGTGAACCGCGTTCATCCGTGTAGGCGATACGACCTGCCAGCGTCTTATGGCTGCAGTGCTCGCTCCATGTCTGAGCGACCGTTTCCAATTCGATATCAGTTGGCTCGCGACCGAGCGATCGAAAGTGCTGTTGAATGGTTTGCATCTCAGCCAGGGTCAAATAAAGTTGGCCTTGTTTGCTGAGTTTCAACAATTGTTCGTCGTCCAAATCTCGGATTGCGACGTGCAATAATTCGAATTTGTACTCGGCACCGACGTCGATCTTCTCCAGTTGTAGCGGCCCAGTGATCACCCGTTCGATCGAATCGTTGGATAGCAGCTTTTGGCACAAGCGATTGAGTTCCGCAGGCGCTACTTCGCTGAGCCAATACTTTCGCAGCGTGGTGACTTGCTCGACTGGCAGGCTCATATCCTGCAAAGCCAGCAACGTGCTCAGAGCGACCGGGTCCATCACCCCCGGCTTGGGAAGCACGTGGACCAACTGATACAAGCCGTGGCGAGCAACGGCTAGACTCCTATCGCCGACTTGTGCCACGACAGTTCGTTCGGTTACTGTGTCGGCGAGCAATTGCCGGGCAGCCAATTGAACTTGTGACTCCTCTAAATTGCCTTGCAGCAAGAAGCCGCGCGAGGCGGCAATCTTGATATGCTCGCCGAGCCCCAAATCGCGAGCTTCATTCACCAAACCAGCTCCGGCTAGATCGCTCTCGCCTTCGGCTGGGAATACATCAATTTCCCACAGAGTCACGCTTTTGTTTTCCTGCTTCGAGAAGTCGTTCAAGCTGCCGTGCGTCGTCTAAGCGGAGTGCTGCCAGCCAATTCTGAAGAGCAGCTACGTACTGCTCAAGGGCTGCGACCACCGGTCCGCGATTTTCCTGGAGTATCTGTCGCCACAGCTCAGTTCCACCTGCCGCTACACGTGTTGTATCGCACCATCCCGAAGCCGCTAGGGGGAGCAGTGCTGCGGGAGTCCCAGCCGCGAGCGCAGCAGCAACGATGTGAGGCAAATGACTGGTCGAGGCGACCCCACAATCGTGCTCCTGCGGATCCATCCGCAGCGTTCGGCTGCCCAACGACTGCCAGAAATTCTCGGTCCGCTCGGTCAGCTTGGGTGGAGTCGATGCTGTGGGTGTAATTACGGTCAACTTGCCGTCGAATAACTCGGGCGTCGCATGACCAACTCCACTTTTGTCGCTTCCAGCCAGCGGATGGGATCCACAGAAAGTGTGTTGAGCTACGTCGGTCAGCGCCTGACAAATGCTGAGCTTGGTGCTGCCAACATCCGTAATGAGCCCGCCCGGGGGCATAGCGCGCTGGCACTCGAGCACGAATTGAGCAACCAACTGAACGGGAGTGCAGACGATGGCAACGTCAGCACCGTCGCAAGCGTTCGCAAGATTCGTTTCACCAAAATCGATGGCGGACAAACGTTGAGCTTCTGCCAATGTTTCGCGTTTGCGCGCCCAGCCAACAACTTCCTTGGCCAGACCACGTTGGCGCAGGGCCAAACCGATCGAACCACCCAGCAGTCCAACTCCAACAATTAAAACTCGATTGAAATTGGCCATGAAGTTTCCTAGGGCGCGAGCCGCAAATCCCGAGGCGCAAATCACCTTTGCAGCGACGGCTAGCGTCGTGCGTTCGGACAATCGAACGGCAACCAAGCCCCGTCGCGCTTACTGCTTTCCACGGCTTGCTGGATAAACATCATGCCCTCGACGCCGTCGTAAACGTTTGGAAAAATCGTGTTGACCCGCTCAACCGACTCCCCGCTTGCTAAAGCCACGATCGAGTCGAAGGCGGCGGCATAGATGTTGGCGAAGGCTTCGAAAAAACCTTCGGGATGGCCGCTGGGCAAACGGCAGGCTGCTTTGCCTGCCGCACCGATGTAAGGTGCATTGGGATCGCGCGTGTAAATCTTGTGGGGTTGGCCGTTGCAACGCACGATCATTGCATTGGGATCCTCTTGTCTCCACTGCAGCGAACCTTTGGTTCCATCGATTTCAATCAGCACGTCGTTTTCGCGACCGTGGCTGATTTGAGAGGCCGTTACTGTGCCCAGGCCGCCATTCTGATACTTGATCACCGCAGTGCCGTAATCATCCAGCTTGCGACCGGTTTCGAATGTTCTCAAATGCGCGGAGATTTCTGCGGGCAAAAGGCCAGACATATACCGCCCCAAGTTGTAAGCGTGCGTAGCGATATCGCCAAAGCAGCCCGCCGCGCCGCTTTTGGTTGGGTCGGTACGCCAGGCGGCTTGCTTTTGATCGGAGTCCTCCAGTTTGGTGCGCAACCACCCTTGGATGTATGTTGCGCGAATAGCCTGAATCTCGCCGAACTCGCCCGCTTGTATCATCTCCCGCGCCTGACGCACGAGTGGATAACCGGTGTAGTTGTGCGTCAAGGCAAATACGACTTTCGATTTGCCAACCGCAGCAGCCAATTCTTCGGCCTCCGCCAGACTGAAGGTCATTGGCTTGTCGCACATGACGTGAAAGCCGGCTTCTACGGCAGCCTTCGCAATGGGAAAGTGGGTATGGTTCGGAGTGGTGACGCTCACGAAATCGATGCGTTCGCCTTCGGGCAGCGCTTTCTCTCTATCGAACATTTCTTGGTACGACGCGTATGCGCGATCGGCTGGGACATCGTACTCCGGGGCCGATGCCTTGCTACGGCTTGGATCGCTAGAGAAGGCACCCGCCACGACCTCGGCTCGATTATCCAAGCATGCGGCTATGGAGTGAACTTTGCCGATGAACGAACCTTGCCCACCGCCGACCAAACCCATTCGTAACTTGCGATTAAGCGGACCATTCGTCATTGCGGATTTCTCCTAAAAAACATTGCAGATTGAGAGTTTGTTGGAGGGAATAAAGGTACGTTCCGAAGCCGGCAATTCCTGCTGCAAGGCAACTCAGGTGTGGGACCACCGTTAAATTGTTGCTCTGTTTCGCCGAATGTCACCAGTGCTCTACCGTCACCAGTGCTCTGCAGGACAGTCACCAGCGATTTTGCGAGCAAGGTGCCCAGTTAAAAGTGCCCAGTTAAAAGTGCCTGCCTAGACACCGACTAAGGAGGCAACGTTTTACCACATTTTTGCGTTAACGTGCAGTCACCTTGCCGCTGACCCTAGTCTTTGGATTGAACGACGCCTGTGGCCCGTTTCGAACAGACAGTCGCCAAGCGAATATGGGACTTGGGATGCCCATTTGCGGCCGTGCTAAATGGCCGTTTTAAAGAGGACCTCTGAAGAGCCATGGCACTCAGGAAATGAAATTCAGTTCTCGCTCGGATGCTGGGAATGCTTGAGGCTCGCACCTGCCCACTGGCCAGCGAAGCTTTCCATACTGGCTACATAGTACGGTCCACTCTGCGCCGGTCTCGTGCAGGGCAGAGTGGGCGTTACTTGTTGGGGTTGTTAGGATCAACAATCCCAGCTGGTTGATTCTTGGCTGGATCGCGCAATTGGTAATTGCGAATTGGACCACCGCCAGCGTAAACCAATCCTCCTGACTGCACCGTTCCGCTTGTTTCTGCTGTCGGATTCCACGGCACAGCGTAGGCAGCAAAAAGGCCGGTTGTCGTATCGGTCACATAAACCAAAGACGCACCGGGACGCGCACCTCCAGTGGAGCCGGTCACGATGGCTTGTCCCGTCACCATCAAGTATTTGGAATTCTTGCCACCGCCGCCCAAGTGTGGCAACACGTTACCAAAGTAATGCGCTCCGAAACCGCCTGCCCGTGGGTAATACACCAAGCACTGGAGATCGCCAGTGATAAAGTCCAGAAAGAATATTCCCTCTGAATCTTTACCGATCGGGCCGGTTGCAACCGCCATCGTGTCGCCCGAAGCGGCCGAGGCGGCCATCAGTTGCGGCAAGGGTGGTTGGGCTTCACTGCGACCAAGCCAGAACCCGAACCCCAGCATACATCCACCACAAACGAACGCGACCAGTATCCAGCTGATGGAACGCGCTGAGCCGTTTAATTTCACTTCAGGGTTTTCTTTCATCGTATAGCTCCGCGAAATTCTTTTGTGGCAGCAGTTTCAACTCAGTATATCAGTTCTTGTTTTCTTTGAACACAATCTTTCGGCAATCGCGAGGTAACTGCACGCCCTTGGGATGCTCTCGTTTTTCCGAAAAACTACCGCTTGGATTCGGCGGTCGAGTTCTTTTCCGCCGTCAATTTGGGAGCTGGTATTTTCCCGGCGGGCTGTGGTTCTTGCGTTGGTTCTGGGGAGTTGAGCAGTTCAAAGCTACCGGTCATCTGCTCATCTGCAGCGGCAAATCGATCGGTTACGTTGCCTCCCATGGTAAAGATCATCAACAATCGGCGACCGCTGTCGTCCGAGAGATGGTTGTAAATCCACTGGATCGGCACCTCTTCCAACTCACCGGAAACGACTGTGCGGATTAAACGGAGTTTGGTCGACGTGACTTTCTCGCTCGATTCGAGAAATTCGCGAAATCCCTTACCAACTGCCGCCTTGATGTCGGCTTGCAGTCCTTCCACTGTCAATTGTTGTCCAGGTTCCAGGGCCGCCAAACGGCTGATGTTGCACTGGGCGATGACAGTATTGTTTTCCACCATGCGTAAAATGCTTTCCTCGCCCGTATCTCGATGGATGTGCCAGCGTCGGTCGGCCAACACTGAATAGTGGACTCCGTTCGATTTGAGCTGCACCAGCCAGCGGCCATCATCGGCCTGGGTGTTTGCCAAATCCCGCAGTGCTTTATCAGCAATGGCAATCTTGTTTTCTGTTTCTTCGCGGATCAAACGCACGCGCGCCGATACGGCAAAGCCAGGTTCCGACTGACTGACTTGGCGCTCTTCTTTGATCACCAAGCTCAACCAACTCACGATGGCACTACGACTGCCCAACTTGGCTTGAAAGTTACCGTTGATATCCAAGCGGGTAGGGACACTGTTGGCTGTAGCCTCCAGGCTTCCTTGGATCTCGATCGAAGTGACTGTCTTTTCGACTTTCACGATTTTTGCCGTTAGCGTCGATCGATGGACCGCGTCGAGATTAAAAAGCAGCTTTGCGTCTTCGGAACGAAGGGTCCACGTGGAATCTGGCTTGGCCGGTTCTACCGGTAGAAGCAAATCGATTGCAGCTGAATTGACCGGCGAATGCAGCAATTGAATTTCGCGCGCATCCAATGGGAGGTTTTCGCAGAATTGTTGCCAAGTCCCGGCGTTGGGCATGAAGCGTGTTTCTACGCAGTCGGGCCGCAATTTATAACTGGACGAATTGCCGGATATCCAATTCTCCATTGAGGCTTCGAAGTAGCGACGTGCAGCGGCAGTTGGAATCGCCAAGCCTGACTTTGCATCAGTGCCGAATACGATTTTTTCCAGATAGTCGAGAGTCGACTTGCCCTTGACCTCTGCCGCCAGCGGTTCTTCGCTCGCTTGCTCGATGTGCAATTTGCCGTCGATTTCCAGTACGATTTTGGCGCGAGTGTTCAGCGCTTCGAGCTTCGACGGTTGAACCAATAAAATCGGCGCTGCCGGCGACGGTTGACGCGGTGGCGCTGTGGTCTGCGCTTGGGCGACCTGCACTTCCATCGCCAAAGCTGCCACAGATAGGCTGCTGACAAATCTACGACGCGAGAAACTCGCTGGATTGCCCAAAGATCGTTTGTTGGTTTCGCGCTGCACCATGAGTCACTCCGTTGGCTCTCGTTTCCAGGTCAACATAGCAGGTCAAGTTCTGTGCCCCGCACCCGACTTGAAAAGTCAAGGGCGCGAGGATCCACACTGCAACATTCGGCAAATAGGGCGGTGAGAAATCAGCAAACCCAACCCAGTCGGCATATTTTATCGCAGCTCAGGAGACCGAATGTCTCAATTTGGGACTCGGCAAGTGTCAGAATTGCAGCCAACCGGAAATTTTTTCACTTTCAACGGTAACATCGCACGCTTGACGCAAACCGGTGGGAAGACATAACCGCAGCTGCGCAAACAACTTACGTTGGAATTCGAAAACTAATTCCAAAGTGTCGAACAAATGGCCCTAGTTTTGCATCTAAATATTAGCAACTAAGCCGTAGAGCGACGGTTAAAGGAAGTGCAAGCCATTTCCAATTTCGCAGTTGAGCCGACGAACTAATTGCCGGATTGCTATCGTACGCTAGGTAGCGGAAGTCAATAATAAGCGACAACTGTGCGGGGTTGGTTGGTAGACGTCGCTTTAGGATTAGCGGCTATTTTTGCAGAATTCCAGGATGGGATTCTTGCCCAGCCGCGTGCGAGTGTCGGCGGTCGGAAACCGCAGGGAATCGAAAATGATGCTCACGCGCAAGCAGGGAATTTAGAGGTATCAACTATGAACCAAGATTACCGTGTCGCTTTGATTCGTGAACTACGCGATCAACAAGTTCGTTTTGCCCCTCGCGGTAAACGCTTAGAACAAGCCGAGCGCGCCGAGCGTTTGCTGGGTGAATTAGACATGGTGCGCGAGTACCCGTACGAATTTATTTACTACCGGGTTACGGACTACCGGCCCGAAGAAAATTGCCGCAAGGTAGTGCGCGGGGAGGATGCTGCTCACGATTTGCGACTCTTCGTTGAGGACGTGACAGATTCGCTGAATCTAAAACTGGAAGAGGCCAAGGAACCTGTTCACACCGTTGAAGACCTAAGTCGGATGTTCAACGTTTCGACCAAGACCATTTCACGTTGGCGCGATCAGGGGCTCGTGAGCCGACGCTTTGTCTGCGAAGGGCGGAAGCGTGTTGGCTTCTTGAAGAGCAGCGTCGAACGGTTTGTTTCGCGGAATAAAGATCGCGTAAGTCGTGGCGAAAGATTCAGCCAACTTACCGATGACGAGCGGGCTGAGATTATCGATCGCGCCCGCCGTGCTGCCGCTAAAGGGGCAAGTCTATCCGAAGTTTCGCGTCAGGTTGGCGAGTCGCTTGGAAGGAGCGCGGAGACGATTCGATACACGTTGAAGAATCACGATCGTCGCAATCCTCAAACTGCGGTGTTTCCCGATTTCCGCCCTACACTTTCAGAGACGGACAAGTCGGCGATCTACAGCCAATACCAGCGCGGTGTAGGCATTAGTCAACTGTCGCGTCAATATGGCCGCTCCCGTGGCTCTATTGTTCGCATTGTCAATGAACAGCGCGCCGCAGAAATTATGCTGTTGCCGCTCGACTTTATTGCCAACGAACTGTTCAAGTCGGTTTCGAGCAAGTTTGAACTGGAGATTTTGAGTGAGTTGCCCGAAGCGATTATTCCTCCGCGAAAGGTTCGTCCACCGAGCGGCCTGCCGACTTACTTGGCTTCGCTGTATGACGTGCAGTTGCTAACACGCGAACAAGAGTATCATTTGTTCCGCAAGATGAATTACTTGAAATTCAAGGCTAACAAACTGCGCGAAGCGTTGAGTTCGTCCGAGCCCTCGGTCACTGCCATGGACGAGATCGAAACGCTGTATCAACAGGCTATCTCTGTCAAGAATCAGATCGTTCAAGCCAATTTGCGGTTGGTGGTTTCCATCGCCAAACGCCACATGAAGAGTTCGGACGATTTCTTCAGCTTGGTGAGCGATGGCAATATGTCGCTGTTCCGTGCTGTCGAAAAATTTGACTATGCACGTGGCAATAAATTCAGCACCTACGCAAGTTGGGCAATTATGAAAAATTTTGCTCGATCGATTCCAGGCGAATTCAAGCACAAAGATCGCTTTCGCACAGCGGGTGAAGAAGTGTTCATGGCCCACGAGGACACGCGTGGAGACCACTTTGCCGATGAGATTGCACAGAAAGCTCGCGAAAAACAGATTAATCGGATCCTCAACCGACTAGATCAGCGGGAGCAGCAGATCATCATTCGTCGCTTTGGCCTCGATTACAATCACGAACCGCTTACATTGAAAGAAGTCGGTGCCGAGATGGGAGTGACCAAAGAACGAATTCGCCAACTCGAAGCTCGCGCGCTCAGCAAGCTTCGCGAAGCGGCTTCGTCCGAGAATATCGATGTACCAGATTAAATCTCTGATTGGCTTCGAACTGTAGCTCGGTTGGGACAACCGAGCTACAGTGACGGTTAGCACTTTAGCCGAACGGCGCTATAGGCTCGCGCTGCGTAGCTAACCATTTCGTCCACGCCCACTTCGTCCCGAGCAACGGTGACCAGCAGTTTGTAAGTCCGCAGTGCCTCCTGCTCGTTAATTGAATCCACCAACGCCAGATAACGCAAATTTGAATTGATACGATTTTTGAGCTCTTCAGATAAGCTCGCGTGCAGCGCTCCAATCTCTCCCAAGTGTCGATGCAGTACTTTGACTGTACCGTCTAGATGAAGCTGCAAACGAGTGCCAATCGGTAGGCAGGGGGGAAACGCATCGAGCTGCAATTCCGTACTGGGTTGGGTTTCCTTATGGGGCCGGGTTTGAACAACGTTGGTCCAAAAGTGATAGATAACTGGATCTCGCTGGTCGCCGTGGAACTCGCAGTCATTGTCAAACCAACTCTCCGAAACTTGATGTCGCCAATCTCTTTGTGGCGTTTCGATCAACTCATAAATTCTGCTTTTTCCCCAACGCTCGAGAACGACGTCCGGGGGCGCTACGATTCGATCCTCAGCAAAGGCCAAAATGGCATCGTCAATAATCGCGTCCGGTACATTGTTCAGATAACTAGTAATCCGCTGGCGAATCTCGTCTTCGGCGGTACTCAGCCCGTGCAATGAAGCATACAGTAGGTATGCCTCGAAAATCTCTTCCTCTCGAACCGCGTCGCAGAGCACAATCAATTCTCCTTGCGCAAGAGCACAAGACCGAAAGGCCGAATCCCAAGTCACATTCGCCATCTGAAAGCTACGTTACTTGTTGCCTGTTGTCCAATCGCGCGAGGATTTTTTTTCCGAATCGCCCAATTCTATCGAAGTGTGTCCGCTAGGTGAAAAACTAGCGTATCCACGGTAGGAATCGCCAGGTGTGCCATCGGTATTCGGCGTAATCCGAAAATTTTTTGTCGAGTAGTCGTTCTTCGATTTGCGACTTGGCCTCAAGTACAGCGGCGAGGGAGCACCACATCAGCAGTCGGTAAATGTCAAAGTCCCATAGCACGCATCCGGCGGCGGCGACCA
This sequence comes from Pirellulaceae bacterium, assembly GCA_041736515.1. Lineage (GTDB taxonomy): Bacteria > Planctomycetota > Planctomycetia > Pirellulales > Pirellulaceae > Aureliella. The sequence continues at coordinate 9,981 of JBGSTP010000137.1, read as the reverse complement.
ACACGCCGGTATACATTGGATGGCGAATAAAGCGATACGGACCGCTGCGCAACAATTGAGATGACTCGGCCGGTTGGGGCATTATCCGCAGTCTTCGCCAGCCCATGACAAACCATGCCCAAATTGCGAGGCTGCACCCCGCGGCTAAAGCAACAATTCCTATTAGGAGCAGTGCTGGCTGGGGCGGGCTGCGCCAAGCGGTGCTCAGCACTATCGCAGCAGCCAGAACGAACTGAGCGATCACGAGAGCAGTGGCGAGACGATTATGCGCGGATGACATGGCAGTTACAGCTAATTGCTCGGCGATGGGTTAACTTTTGGTGGGACAAGGTCAACTGGCTCAATGGACAGACCGCCCGAGGCTCGCAACGAGACATTATAGGATTTCCCCTCGCGCACTTTGATGGAAACGGCTTCTCCATTGGCAGCGCGAATACCCATTTCCGTAGCTTTTTGGGGATCGTTTGCAAACTCCCAAAATTCAGCCCATAGGCGTTGTTCGAACTCACTCATGGCACCGCCGCGCGCGTACGCTTGAGGTCGCATGCCCACTTCATCCAGCGATACACCTTGATTGGGTGTCTGTTGTTCGCTGAAAATGCGGCGGAACAAGCATAGCGAAGTGCCGCGCTCAATATCCCCTTTTTCAATGTAGCTGTCGTCAAACTTCACGACCCAATTATCGATATAAATCAGGTCTCCTGGCAATTCGAATCGTCGTGGGGGGGACAACGCGTCTCCAGCCGGAGAGAGCTCCAAGAACTCAAGGACGCTTTTTTGAGCGACGCCGTTCTCGTCGCGTTCAATCTTGATGACATCGAGCCTAGCTAAACGTTGGTCGGTTTTTAACAAGTGAAGCGACATCTGCAATTTCTCAATTTGCACTCGCTGCTCCGCCAATTGCTTGTTCAATGCTCCGATCTCGGCCAGTTTTCCATCCAGCTCAGTTTGCATGGAAAATAGCTGTTTTTGAGCAAACTCAATCTTTTGGTCCTTTTCCTCCAGCAATCTTTCGCGCTTGGTGTACTCGCTGTACCCCCAAAAAAGTCCCAGGCCGATAATTCCCGCTGTTGCGGCAAAAAGAATAGTCCGCACAATCGAGTTGACCGTCTTCACGCCTTCAACAATGGTCCCCACGTTGTCGTACCTCGTCGGAAGTGAATACTGTGATTGGCTAATGATAGCCTGGCCGGGTAGGCCACGCTGCTCCGCCGTGGTCAACTTAGCATACAATCGAAAAATGTTAATTCCTGAAAGTGCTCGAATATGTCAAGCTCCGGAAAACACCCTGACTTGATGCCGCCTTTAGCGACCGGCCTGCGGCCCTCCGCAACGCGTTGGAGTCGTACAGCAGGGCTGTTGTGCATTGCGATTGCCTTCGCGGTGGTCGCGATTGCCGCATTTAGCTCCGATGCCGTCCTCTCTTCGGTATTCAGATCCGGACAGATTCCCGGCGATTTAAGAAAAGCAATCAACATTAGCGAGGTCTTCGCGCATGGCTTCGGTGCAGCGGCCATCCTGGGTACTCTCCTGTTGCTGTCACCTCAGAAGCGACCTGTGATTTGGACTGCGATTGCAATCACGGTAGTCAGCGGTGGACTCGCTAATGGACTGAAGGGGAGTATCGTCCGCATTCGTCCTTTGGCGGCAGGTACGATCCAAGTTTCGGGTGCACCAGTCCAGGTGGAAAGCCATGCTAGCGGAGCTACCGAATTGGTTCAGCCCAGCTTTTGGGACTCCAGACAACGAAGTTTTCCATCCGGGCATGCTGCCACCGCTTGGGGATTGGCGATCGGTCTGAGCCTTGCATTCCCGCGAGGAACATTACTATTTGCAGGCTTCGCTACTTTAGCAAGCGTGCAACGCCTGACCAGCGGAGCACATTACCCGACGGACGTGCTCGCCGGTGCAGCTCTGGCGTTTTTTGTGGCCTCAGTCTTACTTCAAATCCCGTATCTACGCGAAACAACTGACGGCGGGTTAGCCTAGAATCTTGGTTCGCTGCGAGCGGGCTGGTGCAGGACGCATCAGCGTTATACTAAGCCTGACCGAATGTCTATTTTTTGTGATATCTAAGGCGTCTTTCATGACAAGCCAACTCCCCTATCGTCCAAAGTGTCCGACGTGCGACATGCTGGCTGAACCGGGCATTAGCGATAAATACTTGCCATTTTGCAGCGAGCGCTGCCGCCTTATCGATTTGGGGCGTTGGCTAAATGAAGAGCATGCGGTAACCTGCGAAGACGAGGAAGAGGATAGCGAGATTGCTCAACCGAGCGATCGAGTCAAACTCCCGCCTGGTTGGCATGACGCTTGACTCTTCGTTTATCTGGCGCCTCAACTTTCAAAGTTTTCGAACCAAAGCTAGCTTCACAACACGGGCTTACGCATGGAAGAAGTTCCATTTGATGATCGACAGGTTCCTCGCGTCGAGGTCGATTGGGAGCGTTCCATTTGGTGGTGGTATCCGCTGACGCGCGCTGTTCAACCAGCCGTGCGCATGAACGCATTGGTCCTGGGGCTGTTGGCGATTGGGCTTTCTATTGCAGGCCTGCGGCTGGGCGAGTGGTTGTTCGCTCCGGCGTGGAGACCTAGCCTCGAGCTGGCCGTGGATAGTTCCACTGGCTACTCTGTGCGATTGCCCATGTGGGTTAGCGGATTCATAAGGTCGCTGCTGTCGTTCGATCGTATGGGGCTGCAGGAACTGGGGTTTTTGACGTTTGAGATGCTGTGGCTTACATTTACCTTTGCTCTGATTGGTGGAGTTCTCGCACGACGGAGTCTCGTCGAACTTGGGCAACGGACCATTGCCGCTTGGGGTGAGTCGTGCGGATTGGTACTCTCGCGCTGGCAGAGTTTTTTTTGGTCGATGGGCATGCACTTTGTCGGCATCGCTGCCATGTTAACTCCCATTTTCTTGCTAGGGTTGGTTAGCCGCTTGGGAGCGGTCGGTGCAACGTTGGCTGGAGTACTACTGCTTGTTTGTTTTCCGCTGGCGTTTGCCATTGGTCGTTTTGTGCTGAGCGCAATACTGTGTTTTCCCCTGAGTGTATGTGCGATCGTAGCGGAGAGAAAAGCTGATGCATTTGAAGGCTTTAGTCGCTCCAATGCCTACTTGTTTCAGCGTCCTGTCGTTGCGGCAATCTGTGCTTTTGTTCTTTTGGCCATTGGTAGCGTGGGCGAACAGCTGGTTTTTTGGACGCTCGCGTCAGGTTGGTGGTTGATTCGCGGCACCTACCTTTTTGCAGGTGGAGGCATCCAACCCGCTTCCAACGATTTTATCGCGGCCGGCAATTGGTTGAGCGAGGCATTGATCGCCTGCTATTGGTTCAGCTTCTTTTGGAGTGGAGCTGCAGCGACCTATTTGGTTCTTCGCAAATCGGTGGATAACACTGAGATTGACGAGCTGGATTTAGTGGAGAGCTCCATCGCACAATCTGTGCCGAGCATTCCCCCTGCACCGCTGCCCACTGCTCCACAGGTCGAGGAAGCAACGGAGTCAGAGTTGCCATAGCAGCGGCTTCTGCCATGGTTGGAAACCAAGTAAAGACTTGTGTTATTTTCTACCAGGCGGAATGGTTAACAGTACAGGCCCGCGGTCACCTTCGCCAAACTTCTTCGCTGGTGGTGGAAGAGGAGCGTTCTCGCCAAACAGCTCGCGATCCCAATTAGCCGCCAGCAGCAAATCGAAACCTGGATTCTGCTCCTTAACTTGGCAGGAACAAGCTCCGCAGAGAAATGCGGTCAAGTCGCCAATTAGCTCCTCATCGACATCATTGGTGGGAATTACTTCCAACGCACGGCCTCTACCGAATACCGGTACAAGCAGCGGTTCGCCATCGCGAAATGAATCAGGTTGAAAGCTCTCGAAGAGTTTGAGCATAAACTGCTCGCGCTCGTCGCTGCGATCGATTTCTAACAGCGAGAACTTGAGAAACAAAGGCACGTCGGAAAATAATTCAGATCCCGGCAAGCCGATTCCTTCGGGTAACTTAATCTTGGAGCTCAAACTCTTGCATTGTGTGAGCACTAGACTACGGATTTTCTCATCGCGTGCTTTGTCGCCGGAGCGAACCATGAGCCAGACAATGGCATCGCCATTCAACAAGCGTTTGCTCAATTCTGCGCGAACGGGTGAGTCGACGAGTGCCGTTTGGGCGGCTTGTAACAGCGGTCCGTGCCAAGCATTCAACGGACCGCGTGCATGGGGCAAGCGAACCAGCAAATAGGGCAGTTCGGCGGCAGCGTTGGCCATCTTCAGGCGTTCCCAGAGATCGAGTTCGGGCCCTGCTTCCGAGGAGGAAACATCGATCAACCGGACCGTCGCGTTCGCTCCGCCCGCGATTGCGCGCTGCTTGATTTGGTCGACCTGCTCCTGATCGCTGCGCGTCAGCTCACCGCGATGAAAGACAAAAAACTCCGACACATCGGGGCGCCAACGTTCCAGTGCAAATCGAAATACGGGGATATTGCAAGCTTGAGCGGCAACCGCTCCTAGCACCAGCACCCACAAAAGAAATACCGCCCGTTTCATAATATCACCTTTTGTAAATCACGCGCTGGCAAGCTCAAAATCATCTTAACGGCCAGAGGTCGTAACTCAAACATTTTAATCTTGCTACCAGCATGCATAGAAGAGATTGCGTAGTTGAAATTTGTCTCTAAATACGCCATGCTCATGCGGTCATGAACTTCTTCTCACTGTTCAAAGTCACTGCTCAAGGGAAAAAAATGAACACGATCAAGAAACCCGACGCGAATCCAATTGCAGCTGCTCTGTTAACTTGGTTCGTTCTGGGCATCGGCCACATTGTAATTAATGGCCAAACGAAAAAGTGGGTTATTACTTTGGTGGCGACATTGATAGGCTCATTTCTGTGCCTAATTCCGGGAATCATCATCGGCATACTAAGCGTTGTGGATTCCTATCAAACCGCCCAAAGGCTCAAAGACGGCGAAGAGATCTCTGAAAACGAATACTCAAACAGCATGCTTTTCAAAATCTGTAAGATTCTCGACAAGACTGCCACGTGCAAATCTGCATAGTTTTGGGCGGCGTCCAGAGGTGAAGTGCTCCGGCCCGTCGGAGCACTTCTTTAACCAGAGGCGTCGAGTCGCACTTTTGGGGCAGCGTCCATCTCGCCCGCCTGAGGATATACTGCGGATCTACTGCTTTGCCAGCGGCCATTGTTTGCCGAGCGATTCCTGCTGAAGCTTGGTCAATTGCTTTATTCCAACGCGGGCCAGCTTCAACATGGCGGCCAAATCATCGTCGTCGAAGGTAGCCTCTTCGCCCGTACCTTGGATTTCGACGAACTTGCCTTTGCCAGTCATCACAACGTTCATATCGACAGCAGCGGCAAAGTCTTTTTCGTAGTCCAAATCTAGCACAGGCTTTCCATCAACAATTCCAACACTAATCGCGGCAACGCTATCCACCAGCGGGTGTTCGTGCGCGGCGACCGAGCGAAACTCTACCGCCAGGGCATCAACCAGAGCAATAAAGCCACCGGTGATACTTGCCGTACGCGTACCGCCATCGGCTTGTAAGACATCGCAATCCACCGTAACCATTCGCTCACCCAGTTTTTGCATGTCGACTACAGCTCTCAGGCTTCGACCAATCAGTCTTTGGATCTCAGTTGTGCGCCCATCGATTTTTCCATTTCTGTCGCGACTCTTTCGCTTATCGGTGCTATGCGGCAGCATGTTGTATTCGGCGGTAACCCAGCCTTTGCCCGAACCGACTAACCACGGAGGCAGCTGTGTCTGAACACTGGCCGTGCACAGTACGATGGTCTCACCGCACTGATAGAGTACGCTACCGGGACTAGAACGCGTGAACTTGCGTTTGATTTTTACAGGTCGAATCGTTGGGGTTGCCATTGGTGCCGCTGGTGGTAAATGGGTTAGGTGTTTGAACTGACTACCCTAACTACAATTGTCCGCTCTGCACAGATGCTGTCGTGCTAATTGCACGCGTCTGGCGGTCACAACAGGGGACGCGGCGGTTGCCGTGGAATGGCTGAAGCCAGCTAACTATCACCCACCCAGTTCCGGAAAGACTTCTGCGTCGAGGGCTTGTCGACCAACGAGCGCCTTAGTGCGAGCTAGAAAGTCGAATTTGAAGTTAGCAACTTGTTGCTCTGTTATTTCGAGCAACTCAGCCACTTCTTTGTTCGTTTTTCCAACGACAAAAATTAGCTCGATACATTTTAGTTTTACCCAGTCGCCATTGGATTGCCATTTTTGAATTTGATTTGCCAAGGCATCGACGATTGCCCTCTCTTCAAGCCGCTTACGCTCTCCGCTGCGTGCAATGCTACTGGCACCGCGCGCTCGTCCAGAAACGATCTGCCAGGGAGAGGACGAATCGGCAGAACTCGACTGAGTCAGCGAAATCGTGGGACGCCTGCCCTCGCGACGCAGGTGGTCGGTCAGCTTATAGGCGCAAATCGAGAATAGGTAACTTTCCAGAGGACGTCGACGATCGTAATTGGGCAGACTATTAAGAAATCCAATAAAGGTTTCCTGGACGATGTCTTCACTAACCCCGCGATTGCGTAGGCGACTTTCCGCAAAGGCCAAAAGTCGTCCTTCGTATCTCGCAATCAAGTCTTCCCAAGCTCGTTCTTCGCCTTGCTGGACACGTTCGATCAACAGAAGCTCGACATCACCCGATCGACTCATCCTTTAGCTGCGCCTTTTCAGAATTAGATGAAACACCCCAACGCATCCAAGCAGTCCTAACAACCCAAGGCCGACCGGGGCGAGTCGTTTCACCTGAGTTGCTTCGCGATCCCAGCTTTTGAACAATTCGCGTTGTTCTGGAGAAATTGTAACAGTGACCCATTTTTGATACATGGGTACGCCAGTCGTATTCAATTCCACGAGATAACCCTCAGACGAATCGATCAGATTCTTCCAAACAAAGTCCGTCGTTAGCTTGTGCTTCATTAACCGGGTAGCTCCCGGATGCTCGAGAACTTGCCTTTCGACGTAATCGCAGACTGCGGCCAGTAATGGCTCGTCAATCAGTTCTGCAGCCTCATTCTCAGATTCAGCGATTTGACCGCCGATGTACAAATGATGCTGCTCCTGGGAGAAATCGGGCATAGCTCCGATCCAGGCCGGCGCATCGGGGGGCAGCATCGGCTGCGAGCCTGGTTCAATCGACAGTTCTTGCGTTCCTTTCTCTGTCGCATTAACTGATGAGCCAGCAACGATCGACAATTCACCGTCGCCAACTACCTCAGGTGTAGTATCTTGGCCACGCACGTCTGGCACGGCTGAATTGGGTGATAACGTGAGAGTTGTACGTTCGATCGCATCCTGCTCGCGTGCCTGGCCGAAACTAATGCTCACGGTCAATGGCGATAGCAGAAAACAGCCGGCGAAAATCATCGCTAAGAGCGAGTAGATATTCTCACTATTTGTAGTTTCTTCGTTCGTACACATCGCTATCTCACTAACCCTTGTTTTACAAAGTTGCCTGGTTCGCTTGTCTGGACGCCGCGCACTTTAAGCAATTGCACTCGAGTCTGGGTTTAGCCTTTCGGCTGGATTTACCCATGGACTTGACAGCTGGATTGCCAAAGAAGCACCTGCTGCAATTAACGCTCCCCACGGTTGTGGGAACGGAATGAGCAGGTGTACGAGACTAGCAGCGATCACGCTCCAGATAACCGAGGTAATACTAAATCGCGACCGACGCAGCGGGTCGACTTGTTTCCACCACTGAACCAAACCCATCACCAGCGGGAAATAGGCTAGATAGGCGGGGAACAATGGAGTACCGTCGGAAGCAAAAAAACCTCGCCATCGATGGACGGGCAGCTCTCCCAATTGTTCGCGAGTAATTTCGTTCCAAGGAATCATCAAGAATTCTGCTAAAACAAAAGCCACCGCGCCAATAACAAAACCACTGGTGAGTTGCATAAACGCGCGAATGGCCCAGTCGCCCTCCTCGCGTTGCCAACGTTTTCCGAAGCTAATGGCAATCCAAGCGATCGATAGCGCGACTAGAGCTGCCCAGATCATGCCCATGATGAGGGGCTGGGCCGGTTTCCCAGTACCAATCTGGAACAGCACGGCGAGACTACTGAAGACAGCTATCACAGCGGTCGAACCGAGCCAGCTGCCAGTCACCTCCTTCAATACATTCCGACGCGAGGTTTGGGCCAGTTGCTGACGTCGAGCCACTCGCCATTGCTTAACGCTGAGTGGTCGTTGGACTGCTGCGACTGGCTTGCGCGACACCGGAACGGGCTGTGGGTGGAAAGTCACTTTGGCCGGCTGCGGCCAGTTTCGTTCACCCAGTGACGGTGGCGACGTCCTGCCCTGCCCGGCATCAACGGGACTACGAAGTACCCACCAAACCGCATAATACGGAACATAGAATGTCAGTCCCAGTACCAGGAATGATAGAAGTATCTCTGCATTCAAAGCCAGGAAGAGGATCGCGAAAACTAACAATGTCGTCTTCATGCCAGAGTTCAGATTCAGCTTTGACCACCAATTACTCGCAGCGCTCCAGCTCTCGCGCAGCTTGCGAGCGATGGGTTCTTGATATTTCACGCTAGCCACTGTTGGGTGGAGCGGCGTTGCCGTTGAACGGCTAGCTCCATCCACAAATAATCTCGGCGGCTCTGCAGCAATCACTGGTGGCAGGGTACGTCGGCCTACGACGAGCAAGCACCGTTCATCGACGGCTAATCCAAGCGGAGTCAACATGGCCCGCACATCGGAGAATCGCGAAGCTGGATTCTTGGCCAACGCCCGCCCGACAACCTCTCGCAAGTGAGCAGGTAGCAGCGACAAATCAGGATCTGCGGTCAGGTGTTTCATGATGATTTCCTGGCTGCTTTCGCCATCAAACGGCACCACACCCGTTGCCAATTCGTACAGCATGACACCTAACGCATAGATGTCGATCTCTTTGCCATACTCACCTTTGCCAATTTCGGGGGCCATATAGTGAAAAGTACCGACGCTCTCGGTTTGGCCACCTCGTTTGGAACAGGAAATGAATTTCGACAAACCATAATCGCCGATTTTCACGACACCCTGGTCTTCAAAAATATTGGCTGGCTTCAGGTCTCGATGAACGATGCCATGATCGTGAAGATAGGCGACGCCAGCGACAATCTGACCAAACCAATGAGCCAATTCGTCGGCAGCCAGCCCTGTGGGGTTCTTCTCGATCACGTCGCGGAGACTATCCCCGGCGACATATTCCATAACGATCCAACCTTGTTCGGCATCATCGAACTGAATGTCGTAAAGAGCAATCAAGTTTGGATGCTTTAAATTCATACATTGGCGTACACCCCGAACTTCAACATCCAAGTTGCGTTGAATTTGCTTGATGGCAACTTCTTTGCCGGCATCGTTGGTTGCAAAGTAGACTTCCCCAAATCCGCCGATGCCTACGCCACGTTTAATTGTAAAGCCAGCAAGTGGTTGATCGCCGTTTCCAAATTTGAACTTCATGGCTTTTACCTGATTGAGGTCGCGAGCTGGCAACGTGCCGCCCAAATTGGGCACGACCAGTGCGTCGTTTCCTACCGGAATCACTTTTTTTCTCAGCATCTGTAGCATTTTACTCAGCCTTCTATCTGAAGCTTCAAGGTCATTGGCTGCATCGCCGATCGAATTAGGCGCTTACTCGATACTCAAGGAAAAATCCGTCCCGCACACGCGCAACCTCGGGCGGATTGGAATTAACCCGCGATGCAATGTACCGTTCACTTCCAGCTCCTCCTGCGTATTAAAGCACCATCCATTGGGCCGTTTGACCATCAGTAGCTCGCTATTCCATTGCGAACACACGATGTGGCTGCTGGGCGCAGGACCGAGCACACAAGAATCCGCCATTAGCAGTACTGCATCGACGCTCGGTTTGAATCGGCTCAGACTCGTCAGCTCCAGTCTTGCTGTGGCACTGAGCGGATGCGATTTGCGAAATTTCAATTTTACGTG
>JBGSTP010000121.1:0-40976 GCA_041736515.1 Pirellulaceae bacterium | reverse complement strand
CTCAGTGAAATTGCACTAATTACTTGTTGCGGTAACGCCGGGCCAATCGTCAGTGCGGAATGGGGTCATTGGTAAGCCAGCGCCGTCGTACATATTGCAGATGGGATTGTCAGCCCACGCATAACGCACTGCTACGGGAGCCGTTACTTGGTCGCTGAATACTTCGATCCGATTATCCTTCAGTATTCTTGCTTGAGCCCAAACAAATTTCTTGTCTTCGCCAGCGATAGCAAAACCACGCGGTTCGGCGGTATCGAAGGGGCGCCATCCGCCGTTGATGTGTTCAAAGCTAAGCACAATTTTTCCAGCTGATACTTCCATCGATTTGTAGGTCGCACTGTGGCTAGCTATGTCGTAGCCATAGTCGTTGTCAAGAGCTAAGCGTGCAAGCCTGCGTCCTACATCGACTTTGTTTTTCGGATGAATGTCCTTGCCCTCGCCGATGTCGATAATGACCGCTTGGCCGGTGTTATTCAATTTGAGTTCGGTCATTGTTTGGGCTTCGCGAAGCTCTGCCCAGGCGCTGTCCACGGGTTCCGACTTCTCTGCTTGGAAATCAGCCAATTGAACCCAGTAGAAAGGAAAATCACCTTGCCCCCACTCTTTGCGCCAACTGCTGATCATCAGCGGAAAGAGCTCGCGATATTGATAAGCGCGGCCAGCATTCGATTCACCTTGATACCAAATGGCACCGCGAATACCGTATCCAAGATGCGATTTCAGAACGCCATTGTAGATATTCCCAGCCCGTTGGTTTCCCGAAAGTTGACGCTCCAGGCCTTTCATTTGGGTGGTTTCTGCCTCGCTGCGACCCTGCTTGGCATTCAGCGCTTGCCACTGTTTGTCCATGTCGTCAAAGCGGCTGATCATGGGTATGAAACTGGGATTGGATTCTAGATCTTTGCGACCAATCCAGGCTTCGCAAGCCGAGCCGCCCCAGGCGTTGTTTATCATGCCAATCGGTATATCCAAGGTCTCGTTCAACTGCCTTCCAAAAAAGTATCCGACTGCGGAAAAGCTATTGACCGTCTCTGGCGAACAAACCAACCACTTCGAATCCTTGTGTTCCCAAATGGGTTCCTGCGAACCAACCTGCGGGAAGTTAATCATACGAATTCCGCGATGATCGGCAGCCAGCGTTTCTAAATCGGGGTCGTTAGCACTGCTGACCTTCCACTGCATATTGGATTGTCCAGAACAGATCCAAACTTCACCAACAACTACATCCGATATGCGAATCGCGTTTTTGCTCCCGTTGATATGCAATTGATGATGTCCGCCAACCGCCAGCGGTGCGAGCATTACGTGCCAATGGCCGTCGGCATCGGCAACCGTCGAGTGACTTTGGTCACCTATTTTCACGGAAACTTGTTCGCTCGGCGATGCTTTCCCCCAAATCCTATTAGGTTGGTTGCGCTGCAACACCATATGGTCGCTGAAGATGTTGGGTACAGATACATCAGCTAGAGTAGCCGCACAATTAGCTAGCGATGCTGCCGCTGCTAACAACGTAGTAATTCCGCGTAACAGCAAGAAACGAAAACGCATAGTTCGTACCTCAGGGATGTTGGAAATCGGGTAGGCTGATTGCTGGAGGGTGCAACTCCGTCGACGGACGGACTCAATATTTTAGCAGAATTCTGATGAAAGCAGAATTAGCACGACTCGTGGGATAAGCTTCCAGCGCTAGGAGCTTGTCGATTCCAAAGAAATACATGTATTGCAAGTAAGACTGCTTACCCCAAGTTGCTGCAAAGTGAGCGTCGACGCGACACATGCTGCCAAGTTGTGATCTCCGCCAGCTCAACTTTTGATAAAAACACGCGCAACTCCTCGCAAACAGTGACTCGCCAGTTCAGAATTCTGCGGAAAATGTCATTCGCAATAAGGGTAAGCCAGGACACCCCGGCAATTATGACAAGCTGGAAGCTTATCCCACGAGAGGACTTCTAGCGGAAATGTGATTCCGCAATGTCTTTCATCGTCTTGAGATCGAGCTTGCCGCTGCCAAGCACCGGGATCGACTCGACGGCTAGGAAGCTATCCTCACTTGGTAGGAAGAGATTGGGCAAACCCGCTTGTTTTGCCTTCGACAATAAATCCGCCTTCGAGCAGGGTAGCTCGGTGTGCAGGACGACAATGCGTTCGCCGCGTTTTTCGCAGGGAACTGCCGTGACAGCAATTCGCATCGATCCGTCCTCGCCTGCCCCCACCAACTCGGCCAGCGTATCTTCGATTTGGATATGAGGTACCATCTCACCACCAATTTTTGAGAAGCGGGATAACCGGCCGGTAATGTGAATGAATCCGTCGGCATCCAGAAAGCCGACATCACCAGTTCGATACCATTCGTCGTGCATGACTTTGGCGGTCAGCTCCGGTTGATCCAAATACCCAGCCATCACATTGGGCCCGCGGACTTCTAGTAGACCGGTCTCACCAGCGGGCAGCGGGTGATCATCTTCAATTGAGACAACTCTTGCATCCACGCCAGACATGGGTAGCCCCACACTGCCCTCGCGAATGCGCGTGGCGCAAGCACTTCCGGCCCGGCAGACCGGAACATTGACGGATACTAGGGGACTAAGCTCTGTTGTGCCGTAGCCCTCAACGGGACGCATACCGAACTTTTGTTCGAACTCATCCGCAAGAGCCAGGGGCATCTTCTCAGCGCCGAGCACCACGACTTCCAAAGTTTTGAACTGCTCTGGTTCAACTCGGCGCAAATATGCGCGCAGGAATGTGGGAGTAGCCAACAGGACTGTCGCCTTAAAATCCTGTGCTAACTTTCCAATTTGCCGAGCATCCAATGGACTGAAGTGGTATACCACCGAGCAGGGCAGCGTCATTCCAGCCCATAATGCTATGGTGTAGCCGAACGAGTGGAAAAATGGCAGTATTCCCAAGACCACATCGTTTTCGCTCAGATGAATCGATTCGTCGATTCCAATGATGTTGCTAGTTATGTTCTTGTCGGTCAGTACGACACCCTTAGGAACGCCAGTTGAACCGGACGTGAAAATGATGGTGACTACTTCGTCATGCGTTTGATGTTGCAATCGCAGTGTGCGATGCAAGCCGTTTGCGGAACGAAGACGTGCATTGAGAAATGCGGAAAGTCTATCGCCGACGGTAATTTTTTCTTTAATGTCTTCCAGGAAAACGGTTTTACAACCGACATCAAGTCCTACTTTCTCGATAAATTTTTTACTCGTGATGACATGCCGCAAACCAGCTTTCTCGCAGCATTGCTTGAGCATTGCCGAACTTACCGTGTAGTTTAAGTTGACTGCCACACGGTCGGCCAGCGCGAGTGCCAAGTTGGTTGCCACTGCCGGTATCGTTGGAGGCAGGAAGACGCCAACTCTCTTTTCGTCTGCCGCGAGCGTCTCTCTCAATAGAAAGCGACGTAGAGCCAGCGTGCGCACCAGCAAATCGCGGCCGCACAGGTTGGTGCCGTTCGAGTCGGCTACTTTGAAACGTTTACCGCACGTCTGAAGCTGTTGCAGCAGGCGCAGTGTGATGACGGGAGCGGAAGCATCAAAGTGTGCCATGCGAAGGTCTTTAGCAACTGAGTCATCGGGAGAGGTGGGGGCCTATCAAACAGCCCCGATTATCGCACGAGGGTTTCGCGGCAATCAGAACGGCTTGAGAATTACGATAAGTAGCTGCCTATTGTGAGTCTTTTTTCTTCCAGTGGGAAGATGATTCCAAGCCAGGTTGCGGTCTCCGCCAATAAAAAAAGCCGAGAACAGTTGTTCTCGGCTTTCTTTTAGCTCACGACGATCAATCGCAATTAAGCGGATGGAGCGCTTGCAGCAGCATCTGGCACTGGAGCTGGAGGAGCAGCCACTGGAGCCGAGCTCTCAATGATTACGCCCGCGTCCATGGTGTTGCTGCAGTTGGTGCAACCACCACTGATTACAGCACCTGTGCTGTAGGAAGCCGAGTAAACAGCGCTACCGCAGCTGTTGCATCCCGAAACAGGAGCACTGCAGCCACATGCGGGTGCTGGAGCAGCTGCACAGCAAGATGGCGCTGGTGCTGGTTCACAGCAAGTTGGTGCTGGAGCACAGCAAGTTGGCGCTGGTGCTGGTTCGCAACAAGTTGGTGCTGGTTCGCAGCATGTTGGTGCTGGTTCACAGCAAGCTGGTGCAGGTTCGCCACAGCATTTTGCAGCCTTCTTGGCCTTCAGCTTTGCAAACAAGCCTCCGCCGCTGCACTTGTCAGCTTTAGGAGCACCACCGCAACGGGAAGCTCCAAGGCCGGACAACAGTCCTCCACCGCTTCCGCCACACTTCTTGTGACCGAAAGCATAACAATCCTGAGACATGAAACTGGCGGATACAAGCATGGCAATGCCAGCGATGCCCGCAACTAGAACTCGATTCATCGGATACCTCCAAAGGTTACCAACACGCGACTGATGGTCCAACCACTGGACCAACCTGGCGGGACATCCGCCGAAATTTTTCACACATTCCACATTAACGATAACGCGAAAAAATCTGGTTAAGTTAAATGGGTAAGTTGAGAAGTGCTGGCAATTAGATTATCGAGCCTAAATTAACTGTCAACTGGCCTCGCGTACTTTTCCATGGTTTGTACTTAATATGGGTGGATTGTGTTTGGCTGGCAACGCCGCGCAATCGAGTCTTCGCTATAATTGCCTCAAACCATGCAGTATTCCTATTTTCTCTAAAAATAAGAGTTTACTCAGTTGTGCATTTCTTGAATCTGTCGATCAAGTCAGCAGTCTGTCGCGCAATGGAGTAGATTTGAGGTTGATCATGGCGAAGCGAAATTTTGCTGGGAAACGCGTGCTACTTACCGGTGCCAGTAGCGGCATCGGTTGGTATCTAGCCTCGGAATTGGTTCGGTCCGGGGCGTTGGTGGTGGTAACCTCGCGACGTAGCGACCGCTTGCAAAAGCTGCGACAGTCGTTTGGCAATCCGAAGAAAAGACTGATCGCTATCCCAGGCGATGTAGCGGATGCCGAACACCGCCAAAACCTGATTTCTACCGCCGTCCGCGAACTGGGCGGAATAGATATCGTGATTAACAATGCGGGCATTGGCGCCATCGGGAACTTCGAGGACGCGTCTCCCGATCGCTTGCGGAGGATTTTCGAAGTTGATTTCTTCGCGGCCGCCGAGCTAACGCGCTCGGCGATTCCGTTCCTGCGAAAGGGTAACCAGCCAGCGGTTTGCGTCGTCAACAGTGTTTTAGGGCATCGGGCTGTACCGGGAAAAAGTGAGTACTGCGCTGCCAAATTTGCTCTCAGGGGCTGGGCCGAATCGCTGAGAGTTGAATTAAAGCCAAGTGGAATTGATGTGGTGACCATTTCACCCAGTACGACAAGCAGCGAGTTCTTCGATGCACTGATCGAAACACCCCCAAAAGCGTCACTACCATCGTTCGCGCAATTCGGCATCCAATCCGCTGAGTCAGTGGCGCACAGCGTACTAAGAGCGCTGCGCATGCGAAAGCGGGACTTGATATTATCGCCCGGCGGAAAGGCGTTAGTGTGGCTCAGTCAACTTGCGCCACGATGGATGGACAGCATGTTGCTGCAGTACGCGACATAGGACGAGTTGGGGATCTGGCGAGTTGGGAATGTGGCTCTCAGCTGAGAGTTGCCAAGACGAGTGAACTCTCCGTAAGTCATTTGGTGGGCAAGGATTCTTTGTCGATGATGCCCATAATCTCTATGGCTTTCTTACCTTTGAAGGCCCCCGCCTTGCCACTAAATTTGGCTACCCCCGCAATTTCAACTTCCAATAACTCTCTGATATCCTTTTCTGTAGTAACAATATCGCCGACAGCCAGGTTGAACAAATCCACTGCCCGAATGGTCGAATCGGCAAGACTAACTACCAATTCGACTCGAGATTCTCCCAGCAGATCTTGAAGTTGTTTCTGACTAGCGGGATCGCTCTTCGATGCTGCATAACTGATCCAACTGCTGTTGGTAAGCTTTGAGCCGATACGCTCGATGGTATTGAATGGAATACACAGATTCACTACGCCTCGCGATTTGCCCATGATCAATTCAAAGCTAACCAGCACCACCACTTCGTTCGGCGGAACAATCTGTACCAGTTGTGGGTTGCTTTCGACGCGTTCGAGTTCCACGTTCAATGCAGCGGTATTGATCCAAGCCGTCCGCAATTCTCGTAGGAACGCCTGAGTAATACGGCTGGTGAGTCGCAATTCGATCTCGCTCAAAGGCCGCTTCATATGCGATTCCGGCGACGCGTTTCCGCCGAGCATACGATCGATGATGGGGTAGAGTATCGAAGGGCTAAAGTCCAAAATCCAGTTGCCTTCCAACGGTGTTGGGCGGAGCAGGTTAAAGCAAGTTGGAATTTCTAGACTGTATACGAACTCGCTGTACGTTAGTTGGTCGACGCTGATGAGCTTGGATTCTACGATCGTGCGCAGTAGTGCAGAAAGAGAGGCACCAAAATTGCGTGCCAGGCTCTCATGCAAGGACTGCAAAGCTCGCATTTGCTCCTTGCCAACCCGTTCTGGCCGCTTGAAGTCGTAGGCGACCACCCGCTGTCGCGACGGTGTGCTCTTCTTCCCGGCCAATAACGCGTCCGCTTTGGCTTCCAAGGCTGCGTCAGCCGCAGCCGACGCCGCGGCCGCAGGCTTGGGCGCGGTCTTCGGTTCCGGTTTCGGCTTGGTCTCGCCCGAATCCATCGACCGCAGAAGTTCCTCAACTTCGTTTCTACTGAGTGTTTCGTCTGACATCATTGCCTTCCCTGGCAGGTGCTTGTTCGCAAATATCTAAAAACTCAGTTCCGAATTTGTCCATTGCCTACAACCAAGTATTTGTAGGTTGTCAACTCTTTCAAACCGCATGGACCGCGGGCGTGGAATTTGTCCGTGCTAATTCCAATCTCGGCTCCCAATCCAAATTCACCACCATCGTTGAAGCGTGTACTGGCATTGACAACCACCGCGCTGGAGTCCACTTTGGCCAAGAATCGATTGGCTGCTGAAAGGTCCTGCGTGACGATGGCGTCGGTATGGTGCGAGCCGTATTGTTCGATATGGGCGATCGCTTCGTCAATGTCGACGACTATCCTACAGCTAATGATGGGACCCAAATATTCAGCAGACCAGTCGTCTGAGCTCGCTGGCACCGCTACGGGGACCAAGCGACAGGTTGCCTCGTCACCGCGAATCTCAATTCCGCGGCTATTCAGGGCATCGGCAATCAAGGGCAGCAAAGTGGGGGCAACGCTGGCATGCACCAACAAACTCTCGCATGCATTGCATACGCCCAGTCGCTGGCACTTTGAGTTCACTACAATGTCTACCGCCATACGCGGATCGGCTGCCGCATCGACGTAAACATGACAGTTTCCATCGTAATGTTTGATCACCGGCATACTCGCTTCATCCATCACGCGCTGGATCAAGCTCTTGCCGCCACGCGGAATGGCAACATCGATGTACTCGTGAAGCCGCAGGAAATGTCCAACCGCCTCTCGGTTCGTCGTATTAACCAACTGCACAGCACACTTGGGTAGTCCCACATGGGATCCCGTGCGTACGAGAATATCCACTAGCGCGGTCGAGGAATGCAAGGCTTCTTTGCCACCACGCAGGATGACAGAATTGCCGCTTTTTATGCAAATCGCCGCTGCATCGACTGTTACGTTGGGCCGGGATTCGTATATGAAGAACACACTCCCCAGGGGCACGCGCACTTTTCGTATTTCGAGTCCATTGGGTCGCACGGAACCATCAATTGTTTCGCCGATCGGATCGCGCAGAGCGGCGATTTCTCGCATCGCTTGAGCCATTTGACCAATTCTCAGTTTATTAAGACGCAATCGATCTACGGCAGCTTCGTCTAACCCATATTCGGCGGCGGCATGCACATCAAGTTCATTCGCAGCCAGAATTGTCGACGTCGAACTCTCCAAAGCATCGGCGCTGGCCTGCAACCAGGCATCCTTAGTCTTGGTAGACAACACGCTCAGCTCGCGCGAAGCTTGTTGAGCGAGCCGCGCTGTTTCGAGGCAATAGGTTTGCAAGTCTGCATGGAGCTCAGTGGACAAAGATTATCTAGCCTTGACGTTAAACTTCAGAAACCTAGCTGGAATAGGCAGTCTTCCCATTTCAGCACAGATCCCAAGTATTGCTCAATTATCAGAGTCCGGTCAACGCCAAGCTTCTCCGCATTGGGCATATTGCCAGCAAAAAATCTCATCGCCAATTCTATTTTAGCTATCGATTAGCAGAGCTTATGCCAGCACTTGCATGCTGCCGCTAGTCGGGGGCGGGCACAATCCTATTCCGGCAAGCGCTTGATTTGCAAGTTCTTGAAATACACTACGCTTTGGGGATCGTGAGCTTGCAGGGCGATCGTGCCCTCGTCAAGCCGCCGCTCAAAGTCCTTCGAAAAAGCTGCTTTGCCTTCCGGTTCGTTGTAGTCCACCATCGTCTTTCCATTGATTTTTAGCTGTATGTTTCGACCCCGAACGATGATTTCTTGGGTGTACCACTCATCGTCTTTGACACCGGGATCGGCCACATCTACCACCGCATACAGGCCGCTCGATTTCTTTGGGTCGGTGTGCGAAACATTGACTTGGCACTCATATCCGAATTTGGGCCAACCTTCCTCTTGGTACTTCGTATGGAAGTAAATTCCTGCATTGCTTCCTTTGGTCGTCTTCACTTCAGCTTTGAAATGAAAATTCTTAAATGGCTTTTCGTCACCGACATAAAATAAATGCGATCGCGGACCAGCGCAGACGAGTTGCCTCTCTTTGACTTGCCAGCTCTCCTTATTCTCATTAGCCTTCCAGCCCTCTAGCGTTTGGCCGTCGAACATTTTGTGCCAACCTTCCGTCGCACTCTTGTCTTGCCCCCAGCTCGGGAGCGCAACCGTCAAAAGGCAAACAAGGGGTAATAGGGTTCGTTTCATGCTTTCTCCTAATATGCGAAGGGGCTATGCGGTTCTACTGCGGGTAAACGTTGGGCGAGAATTGGTGCCAATGGTACTCTCGCGACTATGCGGCTAATATCCTACTCGAAGGTTCGTCGAAAGTCTCGCGTTCCCACATATGATCGAGACAGCCTGAGCGTGCGAACTCGACAGAACTATTTTTTCTCCGCTGGTGTCGGACGGGACAGAGCGACATGGCAGCCGGTTGCAAGCTAGTGTTTTTCGTAGTCGAAAAGTCGACGAACGGAATTGTTTCCAGCGAATTCGATATCGCTATGCAGAACCAGTGCTTAGAATTGTCTGGATCCACCGGCCACCCCCACAGTCCGTCCACTGAAAGGTATCCTTATGGTTTCGATAATGAATTTGTGTCGTCTGTCCGGCTCTTTTTATCTGGGGTCCATCGCGACCGCCCCCTTTTCTCAAGGCAGCGGCATGCGGCAACGCTGGTTGGCGACGATGGCGTTGGTCGCGCTAGCCTGCACATCTGCCTGTTTGTGGGCGGACGATAAGACAGCCTCTCCAGCGGCAACGGGCAACGGCAATTTCGTCGTTGGCCCAGAGTATTCTATCCATCCCGATTTGACTGACCGCGGTAACCCCCAAGGGAAAAGCTTCGAGTTCGCGATGCGATTGGCTGATAGCCAGATCTTTCGCGGTGACGACGCAACGCTCGAACCCAGAAAAAAAGTTCGCCAGTCGCGGCGTATCTTCGTGTATATCCCGGCTGCCTACCAAGACGGAACGAAGGCTCCGATTCTGGTCATGCACGACGGACCGAGTCGCATGAATCTGGTCCGCAACGCACTCGATAATTTGACAATCTCGAAAGATCCCCAACGGCAATTGCCGGCCTTCATTGCGATCGGAGTCGAGAATGGCGGCGACGATGGGAAGGGGAGCGAGCGCGGCCTCGAGTACGATACGATGTCGGATCGATTCGCCCGCTTTATAAATGATGAAGTTCTGCCCGCTGTGCTGAATAACGCCGAAATAAAAGCTGCCTATCCGCAGATCGCTTTCACCTCTGACCCTTGGGGGAAAGCCACGATGGGGTGCAGCTCCGGCGGTGCGGCTGCGCTGACCATGGGGTGGTTTCGTCCCGATCTATTTCGCCGCTTGATTACATACTCCGGTACCTTTGTCGACCAACAGGATGACGATGCACCCGAAGAGGCCGCATTCCCGCTCGGTGCTTGGGAATACCACTCGGGAATGAAGCTGATCGAAAATACAGAAAAGAAACCGCTACGGATCTTCACGCACGTCGCTGAAAATGACAATCGCGCACGCGATCCTGAAGAAACCTACCATAATTGGGTCATGGCCAACGAACGTACCGCAGCCGCATTAAAGGCCAAAGGCTACGATTACCGCTACGTCTTTAGCAAAGCCACCAAGCACTGCGACCAAAAAGTATTCGAGCTGACTTTGGCCGATACCTTGGTTTGGATGTGGCAAGGATACCAGGCCGAGTAGGTCGTGCTCCCTGCATACGCTGCAGAGTCGGAGCGCAAGGAGCTGGATAAAATCAACTCGGCCGTCAGTCCGTAAGCTGTGAAGCCCAGCTGACGGCGGCCGAGTTTATCTGGTGGTGGTCGGCGCTGGCATATTTGGCGCTGGCATATTTGGAGCTGGCATAGTGGCTTGCGGAAAAGTTCCGCTAGGTGGCTGCTGGAATACTGCTCCACTGGCTGGCACGCTCGGCGTGACGGCCGTCTGCGCTGTTCGATAGATCTGATTGGCCGTTTGGTAAGCCGCCATGGCGGTTTGAGCGGTGGGGCTGCCGGAAATTTTTTCCATCAAGGCCCGAGCTTCCTGCAGATTGGGATCCGCCTGCAGAGCGAGTTGCAAATGTTGTTGTGCTGCAGGCAGGTTCTGATTGGTAAAATGCAGGTAGGCCACGTTGTAGTTTGCTACAGCCGGTGGAAAGACTTGTTCGAGCTGTTTGACGGCTTCATCCGATCTACCGTTTGCTACCAGCATTCCAGCGAGGTTGTTGCGATAACGCGTGCTGGTTGGGTCTAACTCGATGGCTTTCTGAATCGACACTTGCGACTCCGCAATCTTACCTTGGCTTTGCTGAACCGATGCCAGTTCGTTGTACACGACGGCTTGAGGCTTGAGCGCCAGAACCTTATTGAAATAGGTTTCTGCCTGCGCGTTTTGCTGCTGTCGTGTGTAGAGTCGCGCGACACTCAGCAATGCGGCTTCGTTGTTGGGTTCCTTCTCCAACGCCTTGTTGTAGTTCTCGAGCGCCTTCTCGTGCTTGCCTTGCGTTTCATAGAGTTGGCCTTGGGTGACCCAAATCTCTGGGCCTAAATTGGTCGGCATGTTCGCCAAACTTGTCGGGTCATTGGTTTCGGGCGTGGATGCAAAGGGCGCTATCACCATATCCTTAGCCTTGCCCATCGCGCTGGAAACCGTGGTCCCCATCGATTTTACTTGGCCACCGATGCCCTTGCCGGCGTTTGAAAGCGATGTAGCGAAGCCAGTCCCCTCGCTCGAACCCGGAGTACGACTGAACATGCCCATCGGCGACTTCATGCTGGCGCAGCCATCAGAGACGGTGAGTGTTGACAGCCCCAGAAGTAGTGCGCGACGAAACTGAGTCTTGAACTTAGGAGTGTTCACTTCGCAGAGCTCCAATGAACGGCCGATTAATGTTTGGACTAATCGTTATGATCGGTATATACGACCGCCAGCATGACTAAAATCATGCTAGAACCATGAGCATCCAACTGGAATCTAGAAAATCGCACGGCGCGAGTTGCAATAACGCTGCTTTCATAGCAAGCATTACGCAGCGCGGCGCTGATCTTGGCTCGCCAGCCGCTCTTCATATTGGCGAATGCAGGCAATTGCCGATGTTGCTTGTAGAAGATCGCCGCAGGGTCCGAAGAATTTGATCTCATCTTCTTCGATAAACCAGACGACGATGTAGCCTTCGCACTGGAAACGCCGGCCGCAAAACAAGCCGTCGCGGATCAGTATCGATTCGGCGATCGAGTCAGTCTGTTGAGCCCCGAAGCTACTCAGTTGTTCCGCAATGATCAAACGAATTTTTTCAACTGGGGTAGCCGTATTCATAATCTTCAAGCTTCCTGCGAGTGATCAACACTAGATTGCAATCACAACGGCTTCCAGCGGATCAAACGGAACCACCTCGCCCTCCAAAGATGATCGACGAGAATAACTGCTCTCTGCAGAACAGTTATTGCATCCGTCAAACACAACGCAGCCCCCCCAAAGCCACTGCTGTCGCAGACCCCGGTGCTCCATATTCGACCATGGATGCTCAGTTACGAGTCTGGGTTTCATCGAGAGCGAAGATCGCTCTGGCGGTTGCGATCCATGCAGCCGTGCGGGCTAGTTGGGGCGGATGGGGCTGACTGGACGAGTCAACTTTCGAACTTCCGTCAACAAGCTCCAACGCCTGCTCTGGGGCGGAAAGGAAATTCTTGAGTTGGGAATCGTAAAACTTGTGCAGTAATTCCAGTTCGGCCGCTGTGGCCGGGCGAACTAATGCGGAGCGAAATAACTGTGCGAGTTCTGCGGTAAGCGACTCAGAGGCAGTGGACTCCGCCATGCGCTTGCCCGTAGCGCGAGCCAATTCGAGTACCATGACGTCGTTGAGCAAGGTGAGCGCTTGCAGCGGACTATTGCTGCGCGTGCGCTGTGCGATGCAGGCTTCTCCGCTGGGCGCATCAAATGTCGAGTACATCGCAAACGGTGCGGTGCGTTTGACAAAGGTGTACAAACTGCGCCGATATCGTTCGGCACCGGAGCTGGCAGCCCACTTGGGAGCGCCATAGGCAAACTCGCTGATACCTGCGGCCTGTAGTGGTCTGACAGGAGGGCCTCCCATTTGGAGATTGATCAAACCGGAAATAACCAACAAGTTGTCGCGGAGCACCTCGGCATCGAGCCGATACCGTGGCGCGTAGCTCAACAGTCGATTCTCTGGATCCACATCTTTCGCCGCCAAGTTGACCTCACTGGACTGTCGATACGTACGACTGCTTACGATGCGTCGATGCAATTTCTTTATGCTCCATCGATCTTCGCCTATAAATCGCAACGCAAGCCAATCCAAAAGTTCCGGGTGTGAGGGCGATTGTCCCTGAAGACCAAAGTCGTCAAGTGTAGCGACAATTCCTCGACCGAAAAATGCAGCCCAGTGGCGATTCACAGTGACTCGTGCAGTCAAAGGATTGTTTGCACTCACTAGCCAGCGCGCCAGTGCGAGTCGGTTTGTCGGCGCCTGTTCGGATAAACCTGCGAATACACCAGGAACGCCCGGCGCTACCTGTTCCTGCGGTTGCAGGTACTCGCCGCGATGATGTCGAAATGTTGGCCGTGGATGCTTGTCGGGCCGTTCGGTCATTACCAACGTAGTCGGAACTTCCGGTCGGGCTTGGAGTTTGCGAATTTTTTCCGTATACGATGCCAACTCCGGTGCCGACAATAAAAACTGCTTGAGAAGTTGGTCCTTTTCGTCAACACTTAGAGCCGTATCTGGAATCATTAGCAGACGCTCGATGTCAGGTGGGAAATCGCGAGCTTGCGGCGGATGGGGCGCGTCGGTGGCGGAAAATCGAAACCGGCCCAGGGAACTTGCGAAATGTCGACCGAACGTCATGGTGATAGTCAACGACTTATCTGCTTGCAGTGGTTCCTGAAGCAGATATACAGCCACGTGCCGTTCGCCCTGCCGTCCGTCGACCGACCAACCCGTTTGCACGTCTTGGTCGAGCGTCAACTGCGCTGAGACTTCGTTCTTCCCGTAGCGGTTCTTGGCATAGGAGTGACTCGCAGCCAAGAGTTGCACTGGGGTATCCGCTTTCGCCACCAATTCGACAAGATAAAAGTCACCCAGTGTTCCCTCATAATACGTCGAACCGGGACCGCGGGCAGGCAATCGTTCGTCGGGCAGCGCTTCCAGCCGCAGAGCCGTAATAGGTCGTTCGCGAGCTGAAAAGGTTATCTCATAGACGTCGCGTTTGGCGGTATCTCCCGATGCGAAAATCGAATCGTCTTCCTGTATCGTCAAAATTGGAAGATTGGCGGTCGCCTGAATCGGATGAAGTGCTTGCCAGCTCGCCGCATTGGCTTGCTCGCGACTCAACCAGGCCGCAAACGCTTCATTCATAGCCGCTTGCCGAGCTGCATTTTTTGCCGACTCACTCTTTCCATCAGGCGACTCCGCTATGTTGTTAACTTTGGGACTGTCCGCTTTGAGGTTGTCTGCGTTGGGAATGGGCCACCTTTGTGGCAATTCGGCGAGCAAGCGATCTGCCTGTTCCCTATTTTGACGCCATATCTGTTCAAAATCGCCTTCGACCAAAGCCTCCGGCAATTCCAGGATTGGCTCATCCGCATTGTTGAGTAACGCCATCAGCTGATAGTACTCGGTATGCGTAGTCGGATCGTATTTATGGGTATGGCATTGGCAGCAACCCAATGTCAAACCAAGCCAGGTTGTCCCAGTTGTTGCAACGCGGTCTGTCATGGCATGGAAACGGAATTCGAGCGGGTCGATTCCACCTTCTTCATTGAGCATCGTATTGCGATGAAACCCCGTCGCAATCTGTTGCGAGGTAGTCGCGTTGGGGAGCATATCGCCAGCAAGCTGTTCGATGGTAAACTGGTCAAAGGGCATGTCATTGTTAAGGGCTTGGACGACCCAATCGCGATAAGGCCAAATGGATCGGTCGCGATCCTTTTCGTACCCATTCGTATCCGCATAGCGCGCCAGATCAAGCCAGCGCCGCGCCCAGCGTTCGCCATACTGCGGAGACTCAAGCAAAAAAGTCACCAGCGCTTGATAGGCGGATTCATCGATGCGGCCATCGTGGGGTTGGCCAGGCCAAATCTTTGCGATCCACTCATCGGCCGCCTGCCCAGTGGGAGGAAGTCCAATGAGATCCAAGTAAAGTCGGCGAACCAGCGTGTGCGGGTCGGCGTCCCGCGAGGGAGCGAGTCCAACGCGTGTAAGTTGCTGCAACACAAAGCGATCGATGTCGTTGATACACCAATCCGACAAAGCATGTTGAGCTGCTGGTACCTGCGCCGCAGTAATTTGGGGCACGGGACCATCCGCGGGGGCCACAAACGACCAATGTTGTTGCCACACAGCACCTTCGTCGATCCAGCGGACGAGCAGCTCCTTTTGCTTCTCGCTCAACGGTTTGTGGGCCTCCTGCGGCGGCATCAAATCGTCTGCATCTTCGGAGAGTATTCGCTTGACCAGTTCGCTCTGCGCCGCATCGCCGCGTTTCACTGCCACGTAGCCGCCGAGATCTGCCAGCAACCCCGACTCCGTATCCAGCCGCAAATCAGCTTCGCGGGTCGACGCGTCTGGACCATGGCACTTGAAGCATGCATCGGAGAGAATCGGGCGAATATCGCGAGCAAAATCGATCGTTGGCGATTGAGTCGGTGATTGAGCGGTTTGTGATTCTACAGTTTGGGCGCTGACGATCTGCACTGCGACTAGGGTGGGCCCGCAGACCGCCATCGCTAAGTAAGCAAGGGTGACTGAAAAAAATAATCGCACGGCCTATCTCCAAAGTTGTAGCTCACCGCTGCCAAGCGGTCTGAGCAGTAGCCACCGCTGCCAAGCGGTCGGAGTCTTACTGTTACGCGTCCACCGTCTGACGACGTGTGGCTACGGTTTTCGGTAGCAACCCGCTGCCAAGCGGTTGGAGCTTCACTGTTACGAGACCACCGTCTGGCGATCTGGCGACGGTGGCTACGGCTTCTCTCTTGCTTCAATTGTACTCTCCCACGAAAGCAACGCATATTCGGTACAACCGCTTCACATTTCCTGTTCAGTATCTAGTTCCCAGGTGGGCTCGCTGAAAGGTGAAGTTTATGGGTGGTATGTTTAGTTGGTGCTGTGCGCGAAAAAAGTCCCGCTGTTACAAACCGCACAGCCCGAACTATCCGATGCAATTCCGAATAGGTCGCAAAGATGTCAGAGAAATGGACGCCTAGTAGCATTGCCGCCCTACGCCGAGGCATTCTAGCCTGGATTCCCAGAGGGAAGCAAACTGACCGACTGCTCGACTTGCAGGTCCTGGAAGATCGGGTTCTATACAGCGCCACGCCGCTACCCATCGAAGGGATCGATGGCTTCGATTCGATTGGCGCTACAGCCATCGATGCGACTCTTGATCAGTTGGACGACGCGCTGGCCGGACTGATTCTCGAGCAACCCAACTCCACCGAGAGCCTGGCCCCAGGCATATTGAGCTTGGGCACATCCAGTTCAAACAGCGGTAGAGAGATCGTCTTTATCGATGCCAATCTCGATAACCTTGATAGCCTGTTGCAGCAATTGGAAGGGGACGCAAACAAACAGGTCGTACTGCTCCACGATGACGTGGAGGGACTGGCGTTCGTAACAGGCACGCTAGCGGCCGCGAACGATGACTACTCGGCTATTCACTTTGTCACACAAGGCTCCGAGAGTTCGCTCCAATTGGGAGGCACGTCGATCAACCTGCTGAACGTAGTCGGCTTCGAAGCACAACTACAGTCTTGGAGCGACCATCTCACGGACGATGCGGTGCTCGTGTTTCATGGCAGCGATATTGCTGAGAGCGAAACTGGACTACAACTCCTCAGCACCATTGGAACATTGAGCGGCGCTGAGGTAGCGACAAGCGAGGCGTTGGCTGGCACCGAAGATATTGCCAGCGATGGGACGCAGGTGTACTCGATGGTAGTACCAGGTCGGGAGCTAGCATTCGTAGATTCGAACGTCCAGAACTACGCGCAAATCATAGCGCAACTTGGTAGCCATGTCGATGTCATCGTGCTCGACTCATCTCGCGATGGTTTGGAACAAATTACCGAGGCGCTCGCGCAGCGAACTGCGCTCGATGCAATTCACATTTTTTCGCACGGTGTCGACGGAGGAATCCAAGTCGGCGCGACCTGGATCAATGGTTTCTCGCTTCAATGGCAGAGTGACATAATTGCAGCTTGGAGTGAATCGCTCACCGCCGATGCTGATCTTCTGCTGTATGGCTGCAATATTGCATCGACTGCAGATGGTCAGGACTTCTTGAATCAATTGGCCACACTTACTGGCGCAGATATTGCCGCGAGTGTTGACGAGACGGGGCACGCATTGTTTGGTGGTGATTGGGACCTTGAGTATTCGACGGGTTCGATTGAAGCAGCGAATGCCGTTGATGCAGAGAGTATGGACGATTGGCAGGATCTGCTAGCCATCACAGCCAACGGCACGGCGACATCGGCCCAAACCGCTTCAGGAACCGGATTGACTTTTTCACATACCGTAGCGAGCGGAAGTAATCGGGTGATGTATGTAACGCTGGCGATCGATGGCTTGGGGGCCGGTGTCAGCAGCGTTACTTACGGGGGTGCCAATCTCACTCAGGTTGGCCGCACCGCTGGCAATCACGCGGTTGAAATCTGGCGTTTGGTCAATCCTGCCGAGGGCACGGCAAACGTTGTTGTCAGCCTTGGGGCGACGACGGCAGTCAAAGCGGGTGCAGTCACTTACAACGGCGTGGATCAAGGTACGCCAAATGGAACTTACACCAGTGCAACGGGCACTGGAACAACTGCAACGCTTAATGTCTCCAGCGCCACGGGCAAGTTGGTTCTGGATATTACCAACTGGGACAACAACCCCACGGGTTATTCGATTGGTGCCAACCAATCAGGAGTTTGGTCGCTAACGAACACCGACCACCGCGGTGTGGCTACCACCGAAGCCGGTGCCGCCACTGTCACCATGAGTAGCACCGTATCCGCGTCGAACCAATGGGAAATGGGAGCCATCTCGATCAATGCAGCACCTAACACGGCACCGGTACTGGCGGACACCAGTTTAGCCTTTTCCACAGACGAAGATTCTGGCGTTCCCGCTGGCGTAGTTGGATCGCTCGTCAGCTCTTTAACTGGCGGCATTTCGGATGCAGATGGAGGCGTCAAAGGGATCGCAATTACAGCCGCCAATCAAGCCAACGGCACCTGGTACTACACCACTAACAACGGTAGCAACTGGACGGCGTTGGGAACCGTGAACTCGACATCCTCGTTATTGTTAGCCGACGACGCCAACACTCGACTCTATTTTGCACCGTCGGCTGAATACAGCGGAACAGACGCATCGGGATTAACGATTCGAGCTTGGGATCAATCCAGCGGTACCGCAGGAACTAAAGTTAGTACCTCATCGAATGGCGGTTCCACTGCGTTTTCCAGTGCAACCGATGTGGTTGCGTTGACTGTAGTTGCTGTCAACGATGCACCCAGCGTGGCGGATGATGCCTATGTAACGACCAGCGGCTCGTCTATACCCATTAATCTCTTCGCCAACGACACGGATGTTGAAAGTGGCACGCTCAGTATTATCGACATCACTGCGCCGGATAGTGGTATTTTGGCGCAAACCGGTGCGGGTACATTCGACTACACCACCGGTGCGTTTGGAGCGAATTCGTTCCAATATCGAGTCGACGACGGCCAATACGGCTTGGCACGCTACTACGGTCTCAATGGCGATGGCATTGACTCGGTTGGGGGCAGCAATGCCACGGCCATCAACGGTGCCACGGTGGTAGACGGGCAATTCGGGACTGCTTACTCATTCGACGAAACGAACGACTACGTTACGCTGGCCGACTACGACTATGGTTCCCAGTTCTCGTTAAGTTTTGATTTCAAGATCGATGACAATACCGGTTCGCTATTCCAGTACATCTACAGTCACGGAACCGTATCCACGGCGAACAGCATCAATATTTACCTGGCAGAAGCGTCGCATGGTACCTACAACAATCAACTATTCACCAATATCGTAGATAGTAATGATGTCGCCTATGCTCAGGAGCTGAACGTCAATATCGCTTCAATGATCGGCGATGGCCAGTGGCATAATTACATGTTGACCGTGGATAGCGTCAACGGAGTGCGAGTTTATTTGGATGGAACGTTGAGCGCGTCGCAGGCGAGCCGTGGAGCAGACGGAATTAACGCAACGGGGGAAGTCTACCTGGGAGCGCGGAATGACCTCGAGTCGGCACGACTTTACGGTGGTTCCCTCGACACGTTACGCATGTTCAATCGCTCACTGGCTGCCGCAGAAGTCGCCGATCAAGCTAGCTTCGAGACTTTGGTCGGCGACGTTTCGATCAACTTATCCAACGTTGTCACTGTGACGACCACCAACGATACCTCCAACGGCACGACCACATCAATTTCCGCCTTGAATGCCAATAACGGGGGCGACGGCATTTCGCTTAGAGAAGCGATCACCGCAGCCAACAATACCGCGGGTGTCGACACGATTAACTTCAATATTGCCGGTGTGGGAAGCCAAACAATTAGCGTCACCGGTTCGAATCTCGCCGATATCACGCAGGCAGTCATCATCGACGGCACCACGCAGTCCGGATATACAAATGCCCCGCTTATCTCGGTCGCGGATGGGGATACTCGCACTACCGGGTTGACACTAGCATCGGGGTCCGATGGAAGTACGATCCGAGGATTGAACATTCAAGGCTTTGGTACGTCGGCAATCACGATCGTTTCTTCAAATAATACTGTTGTGGGCAACTACATCGGAACCAACGCTGACGGGACCGCTGCCGCCGGTAACTTCGACGGCATCAACATCTGGTCGGGTGACAACAATGTCATCGGAGGAACCGGAGCTAACGATCGAAACGTGATCTCAGGCCAGACCAACAACGGGATTGTGCTATCAGGTGGAGCTGACAGTACGCAAATCATTAACAACTACATCGGGCTCAATGCGGCGGGCACATCTGCCGTCGCCAATGGCGTCTACGGCATTTGGGCCGGCGACAGTGTGGGATTGACGATTGGCGGAACATCGTCGACTCAGCGCAACGTGATTTCCGGCAACGGCTATGTAGGCATCTACTTTTCCAATGTGGACAACAGCATTGTCTACGGAAACTACATCGGAACTGATGCTGCTGGAACGGGCGATATCAACGGGACTGGCGCGGACACAACCAAGTCAGGCATCATTCTAGCAAATGGATCCAGCGGCAATCAGATCGGCAATACGATCGCGGGTGCCCGGAACATCGTCTCCGCAAACAACCACTATGGCATGGAAATCCAGGGAGCCACGTCGGTCAACAATACAGTTGCGGGGAACTACATTGGCACGGATTTCACTGGACTCGTCGCTCTGGGCAATTCCGGAGGTGGCTTCTCGTTCTGGGGAGCGGGCACAGGAAACTTGTTGGGCGGGAACGTAGTCTCGGGCAATTTTGGCGTGGGAGTACTGGTTTCCAATGGCTCCAGCGGAGCCTTCATTCAGGGGAACTACATTGGCGTAGGGATGGATGGTTCGACCGTCGTTGGCAATTCAGGCAACGGTGTTTACGTCGGCGGAAATTCCACGAACACACTGATAGGAACGAACGCTGATGGGACCAACGATATAGCAGAAGCGAACACGATTTCGGGCAATTCGAGCGGCATAGTTATAAGCGGGGCAGGCACGACGGGCACTTTAGTTTACGGAAATTTCATCGGCACAGATGCGGCGGGACTACTGGACCGGGGGAACAGTTTTGACGGTGTAAGAATTGAGAACGGAGCGACCGTTAACTATGTGGGTGGTGCCGGTACTCGCCGAAATATCATCGCCGGAAATGACGAGGACGGCATTCATATCGACGGCGAAGCCACCGACGGAAACTTCATTCAGAACAACTACATTGGTCTGGGCGCCAATGGAACAACGGTGCTGGGGAACAGCCGCAATGGCATTTACATCACTGCAGGCGCTGACAACACGACGATCGGCGGACTGGGACTAGGCAACGTGATCATAGGTAGTGGCTACAACGGCATCGAGATCAACGGAGCATCGTCGGGCACGATGATTCAAGGTAACTCCATTGGGATCAATGCAACTGGCACAGTGGCGGCTGGCAGCCAGTATCACGGCATCCAGTTGATCAATGGAGTTAGCGACACCACGATCGGTGGCACCACGGCAGGACAGGGAAACACAATCACTGCAAACGGTGTCGGAGGCACCTACACCAACGGCATCAATCTGTGGGCCACTGGGACTGGCAACTCCATAGTCGGCAACTCGATTTACGGCAATGTCGGGATCGGAATCGATGTGGATTCAGGAGGTGTCACCGCGAACGACAATCTCGACGCAGACACTGGCAGCAACAATCAGCAAAATTTTCCGGTCATCACGTCGACGATTGTCGATGGCCCGGGCACGACGGTCACCGTCAGCGGCTCGATCAATACGTTGGCCAGTCTGACGGGCGTCGTCATTCACTTCTATGCGACACCCTCCAGCGGCGATCTGAACAAACGCGAAGGCAAGAAGTATCTCGGTTCAACCACCGTCAACACCGACGCATCAGGTAACGCGACGTTTACCAATGCAGTCCTGACTGGATACTCAGGTACTGTGGCCGCAGGTGATTTGATCACTGCCACTGGAACCTACTCGAACAACACTTCGGAGTTCTCCCAGTCTGCGGTCGCCACGCTGGTCAGCAACAGCGACCCCAGCGAACTGGATGCGGTAAGTACGACGAACGGCGGTTTGACGATCAATTCCGATGGCGGAAATGATATTGTTCTGATTGCCGACGATGGCGGAGCTATTCTTGGCGGACGAACGGCCTTCACGTTTGAGGCTCGATTTGCGACCGACTCGATCTCATCAGGAGACGAACATCTATTGAGCTACTATCCGCCGGGAGGTTCCGGCGAGACGCGAATCGGAATCACGGCAGCGGGCCAGATTGCGATACGCATACACTCGGGCAGCCAGGTACTTGCGAGCAGCATTGACTATGCGGCAGCCCTAGCAGACGGCATGGAACACGCGCTCGCGGTAACATGGAGCAACTCTGGCGCATGGGCCGTTTACGTTGACGGCCAGTTGACCGACAGCGGCTCGGGCCTTGGTGTGGGAGGCACGTTGAACGGTGGGGGCTCGCTCGTCATCGGGCAGGAACAGGATGCGTACAACGGCTCGTATAGCACCGGTCAGGTGTTTAGCGGAACTTTGTACGACGTCCGGATTTTTGATGACGTTCGCAACGCGGCTGAAATCGCGAGCAGCTATCGCAGCGCTCTGCCAGACACCGAATTTGGCCTGATAGCAAATTGGAAATTCAACGACCTGTCGACTACGGGCTTGGTGGTCGATTCGGTCAGCGGCAATAACCTGACGGTCAACCATTTGACTGACACCGGCTTCACCGCGAGCGAGGCCTCGCTCACACTGCGAGTTATCGAGAACGCACTCGACGGCACGGTGGTGGGACAAATCTCGGGAACGGATATTGATCGCGAAGCCAGAATTTCGCAATTGCTCGCCGCTGATCCGGATTTGCGCTATAACGTTGAGACTGGCAAATTTTACAAACTGGTATCGAGCGGAACAACGTGGAATACCGCGCTGACAAATGCTTCAGGAACGTCGCTTTCCGGCATCAATGGCAGCATGGTGCGAATTGAAAACGCCGCCGAAAACGCATTTCTATTCGGCCAAATATCAGGTAGCGGAACGCAATACTGGATCGGAGCCTCGGACACACTCAGCGAAGGCGACTGGCGCTGGTATGACGGCACCACAGCCGATGATACGTTCTGGAGCGGCGCCGCTAGTGGCTACCGCGTAGACGGACAGTATAGCAACTGGTTTGGCACTCAACCAAATGACGTTGGCGGAGCCGAAGATGCCGCTCGACTGGATCCGACGGACGGATACTGGTACGACGCTCCCGAAGGTCAGAGCTACGGATATATCGTTCAGTGGAGCGCCGACGACGTTCTTGACGCGACCAACCCCCTAACTTACTCCATCCAGTCGCAAACCGTTGCGGGGGCATTCACGATCAATGCGGACACGGGAATGATCTCGGTCGCTGATGGTTCGTTGTTGGACTATGAAACGAACGCGACGCACACGCTAACCGTTCGCGTCAGCGATGGTACGGCGACCTACGACGAAGCCTTCACGATTTCGCTGGCGAATATCACCGAGCCAGGCAATGCCGCGCCAAGTGATCTCTCCAGCGGTATCGAACTGAATTCCGATGGCGGGAACGATGCGTATCTCCAAGCCAGCAATGGCGGTGCGATTCTCGGTGGACTCGGTCAGTTGACCTTCGAGACCCTTTTCCAGATCGAGAGTGGCCGGCCAACTTTTGCGTCGTACGCGTCGGCAAGTCAATCCAACGAGTTCAACCTGTACGTCAATTCCAGTGGCAACCTGGCGTTTCATGTCAATGGAAGCTTTGTCGCTACGGCGTTGTCCCAGACCGCTTTCAATGATGGCGATATACACGGCCTGGCATTTAGCTGGGACAACTCGTCCGGTGCCTGGAGTCTCTATCTGGATGGAGAGTTGGTTGACTCGGGCACGGGACATGCCGTCGGTGCCACGCTCGACGCCGGCGGTACATTGATCCTGGGCCAGGAACAGGATTCGCAAGGTGGCGGGTTCGAAAGTGACGAAGCCTTCCAGGGAACTTTGTACGACGTCCGCATTTGGAACGGAGTCCGGAGCGAAGCTGAAATTGCGCTGAACTATCAAAGCAAATTTACCAGCGGAAGTTTGCCCAGTGGCTTGATCGCCAACTGGCAAATGGACGGCTTCAACGGATCAAACCAAGTCGTTGATATAGTCAGCGGCAACAACCTCAGCATCGGCCACGCCACCGGCGCTGGCTTCACCGCTAGCGCGCCAGCGGGCGATTTGCATATCAGCGAAAACGCCACGGGTGGAACCAGCGTCGGCTTCGTCGTGCCTAACGATGCGGATGTCAGCAATGATGTTGTCAACGATGGGTTGTTTACTGAGGCAACAGACCCTGCGACTTTTACAACCTTCACCAGTGGTCAATCCATTGGAAGCTGGACTGTTGCTGGAGCTGATAACGTTCACCTGCACAATGCTAATGGCGTCTACCAGGACGAAACACCTCTCGGCGGCAACGCCATTCACTTGCAAGCTGGCGCGGATGTCGCGGTCGCACAAACGTTTAGCACGGAAATTGGTCGACAGTATGAAGTTGTATTTGCCGGTTCCGGACTATGGGACACCGCCGGAGTCAAACAGCTCCGCGTGTCGGCAGGTGGGGAAACGGCAGATTTCGTGTACGGCGAAGCACCAGGCAACTGGAACTTTGTCAATAGCATCGTGTGGGAACACCATTCCTTTACGTTCACCGCCACCGATACTTCGACAACGCTGCGTTTCGAAGACAACTCGGGCTATGTTGGCCAGGGGACGCTACTGGCCGATGTTCGCGTCATCGAAATTCCCGCCGCCGTAACTGCGATTCTTAACAACGATCCGACGCTGTCCTACGACGCGGGGACGGGCAAGTTTTATCGGTTGGTCAGTACGATTACCCAGCCGTTGGATGCGATCAATGCGGCCACCGCAGCGACGCTGAACGGGGTCAACGGACAACTGGCAACCATCCGTTCGGCTTATGAAAATGATTTGATTCGAACATTTGCCCAGCAGGTGGGCGGGGACGTTTTGCTCGGCGGTCGAGACGCAACGACCGAGGGGAATTGGTACTTCCTGGATGGAGCAACGGAAAGCGAGCAGTTCTCGACGGGCTCAACGGCACAAAACGGATACTACACCAATTGGAGCAGCGGCGAACCAAACGGCTCGACATCGGAAAACCACCTTGTAATTCGTCCAGACGGAGAATGGCAAGACGTTCCTGATAACCAAACGCGTGCTTACGTCATCGAATGGGACGCCAGCGAGGTTCTTTCCAGCTTCACGTTCAGTCTGACCGATGACGCTGGTGGTCGCTTCGCGATCAACAGCAGCACGGGAGAGATATCCGTCGCCAATGGTCCGCTGTTGGACTATGAAGCAGCTACGTCACACAGCGTCACGGTGCAAGTCACCGATGCGGCGGGGAATTCGTACAACAAAGTGATGTCGATTGCTGTGAATGACACGGACGATCAGCCTCGCGACATGTACGCGGTTCCCGCAACCGGCACTGCCAACATCCTGGGCTACTATAGCTTTACCGATCCAGCTGCTCTGGGCCGTGACGACGCCGGTGAGGATGCAGAAATCACGCTGTTCAATTCGCCCACTCAAACCACTGGCCCATCCGGTGGCGAAGCGATTAATTTTGACGGTGTTAACCAGCATGGGAATATCGCCGGAATCACGACCGGCGGTGCGATGACCATCGCCGGTTCGGTGCGATTTGACTCCACCGGCGACTGGCAACGTATTGTCGACTTCGGTCAGACCGACAGTGGCGGGATCGGAAACATTTATGTCGGCCGAGAATACAATACGAACAACCTAACCTTCACCATCGAACAGAACGGCGTCTACACCTACCGTGCCACCGCAGTAGGCGCGATTGCTAATGGAAACTGGATTCATTTCGCAGCCACGGTAGACGATGCCGGCAACATGACCCTGTATGTCAATGGCGTGCAGGCCGCCACGCAGACCGGCGTAGCTCCAGTTATCGGGGTTCGCACGAACAACTATATCGGCCGTTCCAATTGGGCCGGCGATGCGTATTTCGACGGTGCCATCGACAACCTGTTGATCGCCAACGGAGCCATGGCCGCCAGCGAAGTGGCAGCTCTGTACAACCAGTCCAACAGCTTCAGCGTTGCTGAAAACACACCGGTCGGCACAACGGTTGGAACCGTATTGACGGCTCATCCGATCAGCGGAACAACGTACACCTATACCCTCACCAATGACGCGGGCGGACGCTTCGCCATCAACAACAACGGTGAAATCGCCGTTGCCGGGCCGTTGGACTATGAGACGGCAACTTCGCACAACATCACGGTCCAAGTCACCGATTCGCTGGGGCACAGCTACAGCGAAGTGATGACGATCGCTGTTGAGAATCTAGGCGGTGAACCTTCACAGACGATTCCTCTGTCGACACAAAACGTCAACGAAGACGGCTCGCTGGTCTTCAACACCGCTGGCGGCAACGCGATCACAATCAGTGATACGCTCGGCAGCAGCAACACGCCGCTACAAGTTTATCTACAAGTCAACCACGGCACGTTGACGCTGTCACAAACCACCGGACTAACGATCCTCGGCGGAGCCAACGACAGCGGTTTCATGGTGCTTCAAGGAATCGAATCGGATATCAACGCCGCTCTGGAAGGACTGACCTACGCACCGACGGCCAATTACAACGGCAGCGATTCGCTGACGGTCACCACATCGCTGGGCGCCAACCTCGAGGGGCATTACACGTTTGAAGGCGGCAATGCGATCGACCAGAGTGTTGGAATTTCGCAGAACGGTACGTTCGTCGGAGGTGCGACGACAGTCGTCGATCCCGAACGTGGTGAAGTGCTGAGCCTTGACGGAACGGGCGACTATGTCCAAATCAATTCGATGTTTGGCAACCCGACCGACGTGACACTGACTTCCTGGGTCAAGTTTACTTCAACTGATATTTCGGGTGGTGAAGTCATCACGCTGGGCAACAACGTCATGATTCGTGCCGCTGAAGGTGCCATCGGCTTCGTCGCGTTCTTCTATGACGGCTCGACGTACCAATCGATCAACTCCAACGTTGCAATTGACGACGGAATGTGGCACCACATCGCGTTTACGTTCGACGATACCGCGAACACACAAAACTTGTATGTCGACGGCGTTCTTGTTGCATCTGCCAACTTTGCCGCATCGATTGGCTATACCGGAACGTGGCCAGTCACGCGGATCGGAGCTCACGCGAATGATGCTGACACGCAGTATGACTTCAATGGCCTGATCGACGACGCTCGCATCTACACTCGCGCTCTCTCAGCCGACGAGATAGCCGCCCTGGCAGCCGATCAAACCAGTGTCACTGGCAACGTGGCGATTGAGGTCAATCCGGTCAACGACGCGCCAGCCGTCGCGACCAATACCGGTGCCATGGTCGTTGAAGGCAGTTCGGTCGTCATCACTAGTGTGATGCTGAACGAAGGAGACCCAGACGATGGCGGCACTGGGATCATGTATCAGTTGCGGTTTGATCTGGAAGGTGGCTCGCTGCTTCTGAATGGTACCGCACTGACGCTCAACGACACTTTTACTCAGGCAGATATCGATGCGGGTCTGGTAGTGTATCAGCATCTGGGTGGCGAAGATCCGACCGAACTCGTACGGCTGAGAATGTCCGATGGTGGCGAGAATGGAGCAACGACTGTCAACGTTGACTTCAACATCAGCGTCACAGGGGTCAATGATGCTCCTATGGCCACCAATGATCCGACGGGAACTTCGCTCAATCTGGCCACTGATCCCAATGCCGTCGGCTACTGGCGTTTGGGCGAGGCCGCAGGAACAACCGCCAATGATGAGACCGCCAACAATCACGATGGCACGTACTCGGGCGTGACATTGGGTGCGGTGGGAGCCACCAGCGATGGCAACACAGCGGCGAACTTCAACGGTTCGACTTCGTATGTCAACTTGGGAACTTTCGACGTGGTGGGCGATGGGCTGACACTTTCGGCCTGGATTAACCCCGATACGCTCTCAAGCGGCGCGCGGATCATCAGCAAGGCTGATGGCATCAACAATGCCGACCATACGTTCATGCTCAGCACCTTTAATGTGGGCGCGGATACTTTTCTGCGGTTCCGCGTCTCAGCCGGTGGGCATACCGACAATTTGATTGCGCATGCCGGTGGTTTGACCGTCGGGGCCTGGCAACATGTAGCGGCGACATACGATGCGGTCAGCGGAACGATGGCAATCTATCTGGATGGAGTGCTGGTCGAGCAAGGGACGCACAGCGTCGGTGGGGCACTCGACCAGGATCCGACACGCAGCGTTTGGGTTGGCGCAAAACCGGGGGGCACCGATTACTATGACGGGCGGATCGACGAGGTTGCTATTCTGTCTCGCGCACTGGACGTGAGCGAGTTGGCTAGCTTGGCCGAACTGTCTCCGCCGGATTACTCAGTCAATGAAGACGCGACGCTGAACGTCTCCGCCGCCAACGGCGTGCTTCGAAACGACAGCGATGTTGAGGGAACTCCATTAACCGCTGTACTAGTGACCGGTCCAGCCAATGCCTCGGCATTCACTTTCAACGCCGACGGTTCGTTCAGCTACACAGGCAATGCGAACTTTAGCGGCACCGACTCGTTCACTTATCGAGCTGACGATGGCACAGCCCAGTCGGAACTCGCCACGGTGACGATCAGCGTCAACAATGTCAACGACGCGCCGACGATCATACCGATTGGCGCGACATCTCAATTGGCCACGATCACGATTACGTCTGACAATACGTACAACCTGTATGTAAACGGCACGCTCATCGGTAGCGATGTGGATTGGCAGAGCATCGAGACTTTCGCAACGACACTTGAAGCGGGGGACGTCGTCGCAATCGAGGCGTCCGACCAGGGTGGAGCAGCCGCCATGATCGCCGCGATCGATTTCGCGAATGGAGCTCGAGTGGTCACCGGCGCAGACTGGCGGATTTCGACCACGCTGGAAACCGACTGGAACACAAGTAGTTTTGACGATACGCATTGGGATTATGCGACGTCATTTGGAGATCGCACGAATGCAACATGGGTCGGGGCGATATCTGGCGACCCGGACTATGCCAAATTGGAAACCGCCAACTGGATTTGGGACGCGGACAACGCAAATGTCGACCAAGTCTACTTCCGCTACGTCGTTACGGATTCGCCAGCGGTTCAGGAAAACGCGGTCAACGGTACCGCCATCGGCCGAGTGATCGGCAATGACATCGATGGCGATACGGTGAACTACAGCATTGTCTCGCAAGATTTTGCTGGCGCGTTCACGATCAACGCTGCCACCGGAATACTGACCGTTGCCGACGGATCACTGCTCGACTACGAAACCGCCTCAGCGCACACCATCACGGTTCGAGCCACAGATGCCGGCGGTTTGTTTGACACCCAAGTTTTGACGATACAACTGACCGATGTCAACGAAGCTCCCAATGACATCACGCTTGGTACCACGCCCACGGGTCTGACGACCGCTGGCAACACAAGTCTAGTGAGCGGAACGACCTATCAATTGACTCCCAACACAGGCAACCAAATAGGTACGGTTTGGGGCGCGGTCAATCTCTCACAAGATGTGACCATTACCTCGAAAATGTTTTTCGGCGCGAATGATGGTGGCGCAGATGGATTGTCCTTCGCATTTCAAAATCAATCTGCAACGGCGGTTGGTGGAGGTGCAGCAGGCTTTGGGGTCAACGGCATCGCAGGCGCATTCGGAATCGGATTCGACACCTACTTCAATGGATTGAACAACGAGATCAATTCCGATTCATCGCAATTCTTCAGGCAGGGAGCTGTTACGAATCAAGGAACCGCGTTCGACACCGCCAACGCTCACGACAATCTCGAAGATGGCCTGTGGCATGATGTCGTCATCGTTTGGAATGCAACGACCAAGACGCTCAGCTACTCGCTCGACGGTGTCGCTATTGACTCCATTGTCTATGACGTGGTCGCAACGGATTGGGGTGGGAATGCCAGCGGTTGGTTCGGCTTCGGCGCAGCAACGGGTGGTTCATCCAACCAACAACAAGTCGAAATCATCTCGGTACTAACCGGCGGCATGATTTCGGTCGCAGAGAACTCAGCCTCAGGCGCTGTAGTCGGCGTGGCCGCTGCCATTGATCCCGATCGCACGGGCACAGTGGCTTACACCCTGACCGACAACGCCGGTGGACGCTTTGCGATCAACAGTTCGACCGGTCAGGTTACGGTAGCCAACAGTTCGCTGCTGAACTTTGAAGCAGCGACATCTCACAACATCACCGTACGAACGACGGATCAGGGCAGCTTGACGTTTGACAAGGTCATGACAATTAACCTGAACGACGTCAATGAAGCTCCCTCTGTTTTGACAATCCTAAATGTCTCCACCAATGAAAATGTCGCAGGGGGCGATCTCACGACGATTACTGTCGATGATCCAGAAGACGCGACGATCCAGTTCACAGTTTCTGATGCTCGTTTCGAAGTGGTTGTCGACAGTGGTGACGATTACATCCTGAAGTTGAAAGATGGTATATCGCTTGATCACGAAGCTGCCGATCAGATCCCCGTCACTGTGACCATTTCGGATGGGACTCATTCCAGCAACCATAACTTCACCGTCGACGTCGGGGATTTAAACGAGAACCCGATCGCGGCACTCGACACCGCAACGGCTGTTGAAGCCGGCGGAACTGCCAATGGAACGGCGGGTACAAATCCCACAGGCAACGTCCTAAGCAACGATACCGACGTCGACGCGGGAGACACCAAGACCGTCATTGGCGTCGCTGCTGGTGTACAGGCTTCAGCCTCCGGGTCCGTTGCATCCACTGTGACGGGCACCTATGGTTCGATCAACATCGCCGCCAATGGTGCTTACACCTACACCGTCGATAACACAAACGCGGCCGTTCAAGCCTTGCGGACGACGTCAAACACGTTGACCGACGTTTATACCTATACGATGCGTGATGCAGCGGGCTTGACCAGTACGACGCAAATCACCGTCACCATTCAGGGTGCCAACGATGCTCCGAGTGATCTTGCATTGGCCAGCCCGAGCGGTACGAATCTGGTCACTAACGGTAGCTTTGAGGCGAACAACGGAGCGGCAAACACATACAACTTTGGAGTTGGAGTCACGGTTAGCGGATGGACCGCGATCGGTGGCGAGGGTTTCGAGGTTTGGAATAACTTCAACGCTAACGGACCTGCCTCAGCAAGTGACGGAATCTCTAGACTGGAGCTGAATGTTGGGGGGGGGCTCATCAATGGAATCTCTCAATCCATCGCGACCTCTACTGGTCAAAAGTATGTTCTTAGCTTTGACCTCGGCAGCCGGACTTCGGCACCGAACTCGGAAGTGGAGGTTTACTGGCGTGGACAGTTGGTAGGAACAATTCAGCAAACGGCCACCGAATGGCAAACACATAGCTTTGTCGTCACTGGCTCAGGCGGTTCGGATGAATTGCGATTCCTGGAAACAGCCACGAACAATGCATCGGGTTCGTCTCTGTTAGACAATGTGCGACTGGTCGCAGAGAATACCCCTTCGATTTCCGTGACGGAGAATGCGGCTAATGGAACCATTGTTGCGCTCGCCGGTGCAAGCGATCTCGATACCGTCTCAATCGATACGCGAACCTACACTTTGACTGATGCCGCTGGTGGGCGATTCGAAATCAATGCGACGACGGGTGTGATCACCGTGGCAGACGGCTCGCTATTGAACTTCGAAGCCGCGCCGTCGCACACGATCACTGTTCAAGTTGCCGACACAAGTGGGCAGAACTACACAGAGAACTTCACTATCAACGTGAGCAACGTGAACGAAGGTCCCGTTGCAGTTTTAGATACTGCCACGGCCATCGAAGCCGGCGGCGTCGCCAACGGTACAGCAGGCACCAATCCCACGGGCAACGTCCTGACCAACGACACCGACGTCGATGCGGGGGATACAAAGACGGTTTCGGGGGTGGCTGCTGGCATCGTTGGTTCTGCTGCGACCAATGTTGGCTCCGCGGTCACCGGTACTTACGGCTCGATCACCATCGCGGCCGATGGTGCTTACAACTACACGGTGAATGACAGCAACGCTTCGGTTCAAGCACTGGCAGTTGGACAGAGCATCTACGATGTCTTTACCTATACAATGCGGGACGCTGGCGGCTTGACCAGCACCACGCAGATCACGATTACCATCCAAGGTGCCAATGATGCACCGGTTGCTGTCGACGATAGCTACACTGCTTCTGAAGGCACGCCGATTACCGGCAATGTCCTCACCGATCTGCAGGGAGTGGACTATGACGTTGATAGCAGCAGTATCCTCGTGGAGGAGTTCTCCGACGATAATGGCGGCGATACTTCGGTAGGAAATGTCTTGAACATGGCATCTGGCGGTACACTTCGCATAAATGCGGACGGATCTTTCGTCTACACGCCAACGGCAGACTTCGTCGGCACCGAAACTGTTACTTACTACCTGATGGACGGCGACGGCGGATATTCAGAGGGTATACTCACGTTGTCAATAACAGCGGTCAACGATGCCCCGACGATTGCAGATGCCCACATCTATTCACTTCCCGGCACAAACGAGAACACCACATCTTCCGCAACACTGGCGTCGACGATCCTAGGCAGTGCGAGTTGGGCCGATGTCGATTCCGGCGCAGTCAGTGGTCTGGCAATCACCGGAATGACCGGCAACGGAACTTGGCAATACTCTACCGATGGCGTTACGTGGACTAGCTTCGGTTTGGTCAGTTCAACCAACGCTTTGCTGATTAATTCTACGACTCAAGTGCGCTACGCCCCGAATTTACAGAACGGCGAAACAGCGACTTTTACATACAAAGCTTGGGACCAGACCACTGGCTCCGCGTCTACAGACTCGGTCGCAAGCTACGCCACGACTGCCGTCACAGGAGGGACAACCGCGTTTTCGAGCAACAACGCGTCTGCCCAGATCGTCGTGACGAGCTTGAATGATGCTCCGGTGCTAGATAACACCGGGACCATGTCGCTAACGACGATTGATGAAAACGCGATCAATAACGCTGGGCAAACCGTAGCGTCCATCATTGCTTCGGCGGGTGGAAATCGAATCACGGACGTTGACACCGGCGCAGTCGAAGGCATCGCCATCCGCGCAGTTTCCCTCGGGAGCGTGTGGGACTACTCGTTGGATGGCGGCTCGAATTGGTCCAGTTTTGGCAACGTCTCAACAGCGAGTTCCTTGCTACTACGTGATACGGATCTCGTTCGATTTCAACCGGGAACAGAGTTAACAGGCGATCACACATTTACTTTCAAGGCCTGGGATCAGTCGACGGGGACTGCGGGTTCAAAAGTGAACTCTACCGGCGGTGGCGGCGTCTCCTCGTTCAGTACAGCGGTCGAAACGGCTTCGATTACGATCTCACCCGTCAATGACGCTCCGATATTGTTTCCTGTCGACGGTGTAGTCGTACACGATTTAAATTCGCCATACGACTACGCCAATGACATGAAGATTCAGTCCGATGGAAAAATTCTTCTTGTAGGCAGCACCTACTCGGCTGTGAACTCAATCAGTTTGGTTCGACTTAACGCTGACGGATCATTCGATAGTAGTTTTGGTACTGACGGAAAGGTTGTCGCGTCAATTGGTGGAAGCGATGATTTTGCAAACAGTGTCGCGGTCCAAGCGGACGGGAAAATCATCGTTGCGGGCTCGGCGCATAACGGATTGAACTATGACATGGTCCTCTTGCGCTATAACAGCGACGGTTCGCTCGACACCAGTTTCGGCGGCGGTGATGGGATACAAACCATCGATTTCGAAAGCGGCGATGATTTCGCCGCCAGAGTGCTGATCCAAAGCGATGGCAAGCTTGTCCTGACAGGCAACGCTTCGATCGCTGGCTTGCCCGAGTTTGCCGCCGTGCGCTTTCTAGCTGACGGAACGTTGGACAGCAGTTTTGGCGGTGGCGATGGGATTGCAACCTTTGCGACCGGTATAAGTTCGTCGAATCTGACGGGTGCAATCCTGCAGTCCGACGGAAAGGTCGTGTTGACCGGGACTGCCGACAATTCCGGGTTTAGCCAGTTCGCAGTTGTAAGGCTCAACGACACCGGAGCAATTGATACCACGTTCGGAGGTGGAGACGGCATTGTCACCACGACGATTGGCTCTGGCTCCGATTATGCAAGCCATTCCACGATTCAGTCGGATGGAAAGATCCTAGTCGTAGGATCAACGTATGACGGCCTGATTACTTCAACTGGGGCTGTGCGATACAACGCTGACGGCACGGTTGATGCATCTTTTGGCGGAGGTGACGGTGTGATTGTCACTCTGCCGTATGAAGAAGGAAGCCTCGGCAACACCATTGCGACGCAAGCAGATGGAAAAATCGTTATCGGCGGCTATACGCTGGGCGGCGATAGTCAAGACTTTGTCGTGACAAGGCTCAATGCCGACGGTTCGCTCGACACGACATTCGATGATGATGGGCACCAGCTTACCGATGTTGGTATGAGCAATGATATTGGCTTCTCCATCGCAATTCAATCGAATGGGCAAATCCTTCTAGCAGGCCTCGTGGAGAATGCAGGTGAGTACGACATCGCACTTGTTCGGTACAACTCCGATGGTTCACTTGATGCCGATTTTGGCACTAGTGCAACCTTCATCGAAGGTGGAAGCCCAGTCATCATCGATCCTGTCGCTAGGGTCTTTGACGTTGAACTGAGTACCGCGAACTTTGACGGAGCCTCACTTGATATTCGCCGAGTTGAAGGTGCTGAACTGGAAGACCAGTTCTTCGCTTCCGGTCTGCTTACGTCGTTGACCGAAGGCGGAACTCTCTTGTATGACGGAACGGTCATTGGCACAGTGAGTACAAACAGCGGCGGTACGCTGACGCTCACATTCAGCTCAGGGGCAACCAATTCGTTAGTCAACCTTGCG
The DNA here is from genome assembly GCA_041736515.1 of Pirellulaceae bacterium. Lineage (GTDB taxonomy): Bacteria > Planctomycetota > Planctomycetia > Pirellulales > Pirellulaceae > Aureliella. The sequence continues at coordinate 6,471 of JBGSTP010000121.1, read as the reverse complement.
ATGCAGGCGATCACCTACGGCAATTCAAGCGATGCTCCTCCTTCGAGCGTCGTTTTGCAATGGACGTTTAGTGATGGAAATACCGGGACTCAAGGGTCAGGAGGAGCACTAAATGATATCGTTCACAGCACCATAAACATTGTTGCCGTGAACGACGCACCAGTTCTCGACAACACCGGCACGATGACGTTCACATCGATCTCTGAAGATCAAACGAGCAACAGTGGTAACACGATCGCATCGATCATCAGCAGCGCAGGTGGAGATCGCATCACCGACGTTGACTCAGTCGCAGTTGAAGGCATCGCTGTCACTGCGTTGACGAGCGGTAATGGATTCTGGGAATACTCGACCAATGCTGGAACCAACTGGACGGCGGTTGGCGTTGTCTCTGATTCGTCAGCGTTGCTTCTGCGAAGTACGGACTTGTTGCGCTTTGTGCCCAACGGACAAAACGCAACCACCGGCGATATCACTTTCCGCGCATGGGATCAAACTGGAGCGACAGCGGGCCAACAGGGCGTCAAGGTAGATGTTTCCACGAATGGCGGCTCAATCGCATTCAGTTCAGCAACAGAAGTTGCATCGATGACAGTCACGGCGGTCAATGACAATCCGATCGCTGTAGCCGATTCGGCCATCGCAGTCGAAGCAGGCGGCACAGCCAACGGAACCGCAGGCATCAATCCAACCGGCACCGTCTTGGACAACGACACCGACGTCGATGCAGGCGACACCAAGACCGTGATCGGTGTCAGCGCTGGTGTCCAGCCTGTAGGCGTCTCCCCTGTCGCTTCCCCCGTCAACGGCACCTACGGCTCCATCACCATCGATGCCAACGGCACCTACACCTACCACGTCGACAATACCAACCCAACCGTCCAAGCTCTCAACGTCGGCCAGTCGCTGCAAGACGTCTTCACCTACACGATGCAAGACAGCGGCGGACTATCCAGCACGACACAAGTCACCATCACCATCGAAGGTGACAACGACGAACAAGTAGTCGGCACTAACACCGGCACCACCGTACTCGAAGGCTCGACCGCCAACGTCATCACCAACGCGATGTTGCAAACGACTGATGTTGACCACACCAACAGCCAACTCGTTTACACAATCACCTCGCTTCCCACCAACGGAACTTTGCGAGTGAGCGGCACGGCGCTAGCCGCCGGCCACACCTTCACCCAAGCCGATGTTGACGCAGGCCTCGTCACCTACGACCACGACGACTCGCAAACAACCAGCGATTCGTTCGGCTTCACCGTTGACGATAGCAGTGGCACGACCTCTTCGGGCACCTTCAACTTCACCATTACCAACGTTAATGATGCACCGGTGCTCGACAACTCGCGAACCCCGGTGTTGGCATCGATCAGTGAAGATGCTGGGTTGCCCAGCGGACCTGTCGGGACTCTGGTCTCATCGCTTGTTGACTTTCAGCTTCCCGGCGGACAAGTCGACAACGTGACCGACGTGGACACGGGAGCTACCACAGGAATCGCCATCACTGCTACGAACGCCATCTACGGCACGTGGTGGTATTCGACCGACAATGGTACGACATGGCTGCGAATCGGGAACGTTTTTGATTCTTCAGCGCGCTTGCTGGCTGCGGATGCCAATACGCGAATCTACTTCGAACCCACGCAAAGCACTGAATTCAGCGGCACGATTTCCAACGCGATTACCTTCCACGCTTGGGATGGCACTTCGGGCACAAACGGTGGCATCGGTAACACCAGCGTCAGTGGTGGAACCACGGCATTCTCGACAGCAACGGATACAGCAGCCATTACGATCGATCACGTAAATGATGCGCCGCGCGTACTGGGAGCGGAACTCATCACGAACGGCACATTCACGACCGACCTCAGCGGCTGGACAACGACCGGAACGGTTGGCGTTGGGAGTGGCATGGCTAGCTTTGGGGCAGGCAACGCTCCAAGTCCTCACTCCCTTTCGCAAACCATCGCGACCGTCGCAGGTCAGATGTATCAGTTGTCGTTTGATTATGGAGATGGTCAAGGGGGCAATCAGTCGTTGGTTGCATCCGCAACGGGCAATACCAACTTGCTCACCACCGCGCACATTGTCACTGACCGTGTGTCCACCTCGCTGACTCACTACACCTACACCTTCGTCGCCGATTCCAGCTCCACCACGATCACCTTAACGGACACATCTGATCAGTCTGGTTTGGCTTGGGGCACTATTGGAGTTGATGGGCATATCGACAACGTATCAGTCCAGCAACTAGCCGGTTCGATGGGGACACTGGCATACACGGAGAACGCTGGCCCAATAGCGATCCATCCCACGGTCAACTTACTCGATTTCGACAGTCCTAATCTTGTCGGTGCCACGATCCAGTTTGCATCGGGTTTTGATGTCGGTCAGGACTTGTTGTCCTTCACCAACCAACTCGGCATCACTGGCAGCTACAACCCGAGCACGGGCGTATTGACCCTAAGCGGATCGGCAACCGTCGCTGATTATCAAACCGCTCTGCGTTCGATCAGTTATGAGAACACCAGCGAATCGCCGACCGGTTCACGAACGATCAGCTTCACCGTCGACGACGGCTCGGCAAGCAGCACGTTAGCGACTCGCAGCATCGCAATCACGGTTGCTAACGACGCCCCAATCGCCGTATCCGACACTGCAACAGCCGTTGAAGCAGGCGGCACTGCGAATGCAACAGCAGGTACCAACCCAACCGGCAACGTCCTGACCAACGACACCGACGTTGACGCAGGCGATACGATGACAGTTAGCGGTGTGGCGGCTGGATCCCTCGCTAACACGTCGGGTAGTGTTGGCACAAGCGTTACAGGTAGCTACGGTGCGATTTCTATTGCTGCAAATGGAGCGTACACTTACACCGTCGACAACTCCAACACCGCTGTTCAAGCGTTGCTTAGTTCCAGCGACACGTTGACGGACACGTTCACTTACACAGTAACCGATGCGGCTGGACTTGAGTCGACGACGCAAATCACCGTAACCATCCAAGGTGCAGACGACGCTCCGGAGGCTTCCTCGGATGCCGGAACGGCCACTGAAGCCGGTGGAATTGCCAACGGCACGGCGGGCAGCAATGCGACTGGTAATGTGCTGTCCAACGACTCGGCCATCGATGCGGGCGACACTTGGACCGTGGATGGCGTAGCCGCAGGGAGTGTCGGAACCCAAACCACCGGCACTGGGCAACCCATTGTCGGGAGCTTCGGCACGCTCACCATCAACAGCGATGGTAGTTATGCGTATGTGATCGATAACTCGAACTCAACCGTGCAAGCTCTGCGCACATCGACCAACACATTGACCGACACGTTTACGTATACCGTGCGCGATGCTGGTGGTCAGACCTCGACAACGCAAATTGTGCTGACCATCCAGGGATCGAACGACAATCCTGTTGCCGTTGCCGACTCCGACATCGCTATCGAAGCAGGAGGATTAGCCAACGGAACTGCTGGTTCTAGTCCGACAGGAAACGTTCTAGTCAACGACACAGATGTCGATACAGGTGACAGCAAAACAGTTGCCGGTGTAGCCGCTGGCGTGCAAACTTCGACGACGGGCAACATCGGCTCGTTGGTCGCAGGCAGCTACGGTTCGATCACGATCAATTCCGATGGCAGCTACAGCTACACGGTGGACAATTCCAATGTTGCGGTACAGTCATTGCGAACCAGCAGCGACACGCTGACTGATACTTTCTCTTACACGGTTGTTGATGCCGACGGTGCTCTATCGACAACACAAATCGTTATTACTATACAAGGTAGCAACGACACTCCAATTGCTAGCGACGATGTCGCCTCGGCGGCCGAAGCGGGCGGACTAGCCAATGGAACGGCTGGCAGCGAGGCAAAAGGGAATGTGCTGGCGAATGATACCGATGTGGATGCCAGTGATTCCAAAACGGTGAGCGGCGTAGTTGCAGGTTCTCAGGCGGACGCCAATGGAAATGTTGGTAGCGGCCTCGCTGGGACCTACGGAACGATCACTTTGCTCGCGGATGGAAGCTATACCTACGTCGTCGACGACAGCAACTCAGCGGTGCAGGCTCTACGAACCTCTGGCGACACATTGACCGAAGTCTTTACCTACAAAATGGTCGATGCGGGAGGACTTAACAGCCTCGCCGAACTGAGTATTACAATCACAGGTCAGAACGATACGCCAACCGCAGTGGCCGACAATGCGACGGCTGTTGAAGCAAGCGGATACGCCAATGCAACCACTGGTACGAATCCGAGCGGTAATGTGCTCACCAACGACAACGACGTTGACGCCGGCGACACGCGGACGGTGACTCGCATTGGAGCTGGAGTTACAACACCAAGCGTTGATAACGCCGGTGCACCCGTTACCGGAACCTTTGGCTCGTTGACGATCAACAGTGACGGGACGTACGTATACGTCGTTGACAATGCTAACGCAGCGGTGCAAGCTTTGCTCGACAGCGGCGACACGCTTCAGGATGTATTCAGCTACACGATGAGGGACACCGATGGATTGATTTCGACGACGCAAATCACAATCACCATCGAAGGTGCCAATGATGCTCCGGTTGCGGCGGCTGACGTCGGTTCCGCCACGGAAGCTGGCGGAGTTGGCAATGCAACGTCTGGCTCAGAGGCAACTGGCAACGTCCTGACGAATGACGACAGTATTGATAGCGGTGATACGAAAACCGTGGTCGGCGTACTGGCCGGAGTGCAAGCGTCCGCTTCGGCGAACGTGGGCTTAGGTGTTGTCGGTGACTACGGTTCGATTACGGTTAATGGTGACGGGTCGTACACCTATGTAGTGGACGAAACAAATGCAAGCGTGCAATCGCTGCGAACAATGTCAGATACGCTGACGGATACGTTCACTTATACGATGCGGGATACGGCTGGTCTGACCAGCACACAACAGGTCACTATCACGATTCATGGCGCGAACGACAACCCTCACGACCTGTCAACATTTGGGCTGAGCATTGCTGAAAATTCCGTCAACACCACCTCAGTTGGCTTCATCACTAGCAGCGATGCCGACGGCTCGGATACTGCTGCTTACTCGCTCGTCGACTCTGCCAACGGACGGTTTACGATTAATGGTTCTACTGGCGAGATCACCGTGGCAGATGCTAGTCAACTAGACTTCGAAACCGCGACTGACCACACGATCACAGTTCGCGTCATGGATGCCAGTGGTGCTACGTTTGATGAAAGCTTCACTGTTAATTTGACCGACGTCGATGAATTCGACGTGACACCGGTCGTCGATACGGATAATGCGGTTAACACTGTCGCAGAAGATGCGAGCGTTGGAACTGCAGTCGGTATAACTGCCTCGGCGGTTGACGGGGACGGTACAACGAACGCGATTACTTACACGCTGGATGATGATGCAGGGGGACTGTTTCAAATCGATGGTTCGACTGGTGTCGTGACCGTGAGGGCGGCCTTGGACTTTGAGACAGCTACCAGCCATACGATTACCATCCGTGCAACGAGTGCGGACGCTTCGTATTCGACTCAGAATTTCACTATTGCATTGACAGATGTGAACGAAAGTGGCATCACTCCGATTTCGGATACGGATTCTAACGCTGATTTTGTAATAGAGAATGCATCCATTGGCACCACCGTGGGTGTTACTGCCTTCGCAGATGACGCGGACGGAACCGATACGGTGAGCTACTCGCTCGACGACAACGCAGGCGGACGTTTTTCAATTGATAGTACATCTGGCGAAATCACGGTTGCTGGTGGAATCGATCGAGAAGCCGCTGGTAGCTACAACGTAGTGGTTCGTGCCACCTCGACCGACACGTCCACTATTACCGCAATTTATACGGTCACGATCGGAGATGTCGATGAATTCGATGTCACCGTCCCGGACGACAGCGATATCACTGTTAACGAAGTTGACGAGAATGTTTCCGTTGGAACAGCTGTTGGGTTGATTGCCAATGCGTTCGATCTAGATGCTACGACGAATGTCATTAACTACAGTTTGACGAGCAATCCCGACGGTTTATTCCAGATTGATGCCACCACGGGAGAAGTGACCACAGCCGCAGCCATCGATCGCGAAGTACATGGAGCCTTGCGTTCGATCACGGTCCAAGCGACCAGCTCCGACGGTTCGTCGGAAACACAGACGTTCGATATTGCAATCAACGATATCGATGATTTCGATGTCAGTGTACCCACCGATGATGATAACTCTGCAAACGAGGTAGACGAGAATGTCGCCATCGGCACGACTGTGGGTGTGACTGCCAATGCATTCGATTTGGACGCGACGACCAATACGATTACATACAGCCTGTCTAGCAATCCGGATGGGCTGTTTCAGATAGATATCAATACAGGTGTTGTAACCACAGCATTGGCCATCGATCGCGAAGCCCATGGCGGAACGCGTTCGATAACAGTTCAAGCCAGCAGCTCGGATGGATCG